>JADIML010000083.1 GCA_017694765.1 Candidatus Scybalomonas excrementavium | reverse complement strand
AAAAATAATTGTAAAAAAGATATTTATATGGTATAATTTAGAAAAAATAAAAAAGAGAAGAAATTAGGTTGACAAACATGTGTATCTGTATTACAATGAAAACATAACAAACATTTGTTCGAGATTAAAGTTAAAGGAGATAAAATGATGATAAAAGAAGAAAAGTTAAAAGCATTGGACGCAGCGCTTTCTCAGATAGAAAAACAATACGGAAAAGGTTCTGTTATGAAATTAGGGGATTCCTCTATGAATATGAATATTGAAACAGTTCCAACAGGATCGTTAAGTCTTGATTTAGCATTAGGGCTTGGTGGAATTCCAAAGGGACGTATCATTGAGATATATGGACCAGAATCAAGTGGTAAGACAACGGTAACACTTCATATGATTGCAGAAGTGCAAAAGAGAGGTGGAATTGCAGGATTTATCGATGCAGAACATGCACTCGATCCCGTTTATGCGAAGAATATTGGAGTAGATATTGATAATCTTTATATTTCACAGCCAGATAATGGAGAGCAGGCTCTTGAGATTGCAGAGACTATGGTTCGTTCAGGTGCTGTAGATATTGTAATCGTTGACTCCGTAGCAGCCCTTGTTCCAAAAGCAGAAATTGAAGGAGATATGGGAGATTCTCATGTAGGGCTTCATGCGCGTTTAATGTCACAAGCACTTCGTAAATTAACAGCCGTAATTAGCAAATCAAACTGTGCTGTCGTTTTTATCAACCAGTTACGTGAAAAAGTTGGCGTTATGTTTGGAAACCCTGAGACAACAACAGGTGGACGAGCATTGAAATTCTATGCCTCTGTTCGTATGGATGTTAGAAGAATCGAAGCATTAAAACAGGGTGGAGAGATTGTAGGAAACCGTACACGTGTGAAAGTTGTTAAGAATAAAATAGCTCCTCCATTTAAAGAAGCTGAATTTGATATTATGTTTGGTCAAGGAATTTCAAGAGAGGGAGATATTCTTGACTTAGCAGCTAACGTTGGCATTATTAATAAATCTGGAGCTTGGTATGCTTATAATGACGATAAAATTGGACAAGGTCGTGAAAATGCAAAACAATATTTAAGAGAACATCCAGAGATGATGGAAGAAGTAGAAGAACTTGTTCGCGAACATTTTAATATTGGTGCAGAAGATGCAGATGGAAATGAATCACAAAATGCAACAAATGAAGAGTAAATAGATGTTGATTACAAAAATTGAATTTATTAAGAAAGAATTATATCGAGTTGATATTGATTATGAATTTGCCTTTGCTTTGTATGAAAGAGAGTTAAAACAATTTCATCTAAAAGAAAATTTAGAACTTAGTGAAGAACTTGTAGAAGAAATTGAAAAAGAAATTGTATTGCCAAGAGCAAAGAGAAAGGCAATGCTGTTATTAAAATACAGCGATCGAACAAAAGAGGAGTTGAGAAAGAGGCTTTTAGAAGCCTCTTTTCATTCCAATATTGTGGAAAAAGCTATAGAATATGTAGAAGCTTATGGCTATATTAATGATCAGCGTTATATGGAAAATTACATACTTTTTAAGAAAACATCTAAGAGTAAAAAGCAAATTGAGATGGAATTAATAAAAAAAGGTATGGAACGTCAACAAGTAACACAGTATTTGGAAGAAAATCAGTGGGATGAAATAGAGGTGTTACGAGAAGCAGTGAGAAAACGGTTGATGGGAAAAAGATTGCAAGAGGAAAAAGACTTACAAAAACAATATGGCTATTTCATGAGAAAAGGTTATTCTTATTATCAAGTTAAGAAAGTCATAGAAGAATATTTAGAGGAATTGGAAACAGAGCAAAATTTATAAAATTTGTATGTAAAAGTCAGACAGTTTTGGCAAAATGGAGCACCTTGTACTTGACATCGTAGTAAAAACAGTATAGAATTTAAGTGTTGTATCTTTATCTAAATTTTGTTTATAAAATGATAGAAATATAACAGGAAAAGCATATTTTTAATGTTTTTACTACATAAGCAAGCAACGATATTTTTATAAAGGGAATATAGGAACTTGCATTATGTAAAAATTGAGAAGCCTATTATGCGAGTTTCTCAATTTTGCGAATCATAACAAGGAGATAACATATCTTTTATTTGTTATAGTACTTTCGCATAAATAAAAATTGAATAAGGAGGTGCTCCTGTGGAAATTGTAATTGCTGTCATAATTACTGTGGCAATCGCTGGACCTATATCTTGGTTTGGAGCTACAACATACCGTAAGAAAATTGTGGAAGCTAAGATTGGAAGTGCAGAAGAAAAAGCCAGAGAGATTATAGATGAAGGTGTGAAAGTAGCAGAAGCGAAAAAACGAGAAGCTCTTTTAGAAGCAAAAGAAGAATCCATTAAGGTAAAGAATGAATTCGAAAAAGAGACAAGAGAACGCCGCACAGAATTACAACGCTATGAAAAGCGTGTGATCAACAAGGAAGAAGCTGTTGATCGAAAAGCAGAAATGCTTGAAAGAAAAGAAACTAGTTTAACGGCAAAGGAAGCAAACTTAGAAAAACAAAAAGTAGCAGTCGCACAACTAGAAGAAAAGCGCTTACAGGAACTAGAAAGAATTTCTGGATTAACCTCTGAACAGGCAAAATAATATCTTTTAAAAACGGTTGAAGATGAAGTCAAACATGAAACGGCTGTAATGATCAAAGAAATGGAAACGAGAGCCAAAGAAGAAGCCAATAAAAAAGCAAAGGAATATGTTGTAACAGCAATTCAAAAATGTGCAGCAGACCACGTTGCTGAAACGACCATTTCTTTAGTCCAGCTTCCAAATGATGAGATGAAAGGTCGAATTATTGGACGTGAAGGACGTAATATTCGTACATTAGAGACTATGACAGGAGTAGATTTAATTATTGATGATACTCCAGAAGCCGTTATTTTATCAAGTTTTGATCCAATTCGAAGAGAAATAGCAAGAATTGCACTTGAGAAACTAATTGTAGATGGACGAATTCATCCAGCTCGTATTGAAGAAATGGTAGAAAAGGCTCAAAAAGAAGTAGAAATTATGATGCGTGAAGAAGGTGAAGCAGCAGCGCTTGAAGTTGGTGTTCATGGAATTCACCCAGAGTTAATTCGACTACTTGGTAAGATGAAGTTTCGAACAAGTTATGGTCAAAATGCCTTAAAACATTCTATGGAAGTTGCACAACTTAGTGGTTTGTTAGCAGCTGAAATCGGAATGGATGTTAGAATGGCGAAACGTGCTGGTTTATTACATGATATTGGTAAATCAGTAGACCATGATATGGAAGGTTCGCATATTGAAATTGGTGTGGATTTATGTAAAAAATATAAAGAATCACCAATTGTTATTAATGCAGTAGAATCACATCATGGTGATGTAGAGCCAACTTCTTTGATCTCTTGTATTGTACAAGCTGCAGATACAATTTCAGCAGCAAGACCAGGTGCAAGAAGAGAAACATTGGATTCTTATACAACCAGATTAAAACAGCTTGAAGACATTGGAAATGGATTTAAAGGTGTTGATAAAACTTTTGCAATTCAAGCGGGTCGTGAGATTCGTGTTATGGTAATTCCAGAACAAGTAAGTGATGCGGATATGATTTTATTAGCAAGAGATATCTCCAAACAAATTGAAAATGAATTGGAATATCCTGGTCAAATAAAGGTTAATGTAATTCGTGAATCAAGAGCAGTTGATTTTGCGAAATAGATCACATCATTAGTATCAAGATAAGACAAAATAATCCCACATTCTATGTATATTGTATGATACAGGATATGTGGGATTTTTTATTTCAGTGTAGAGTGCCAAATATAAAGGAAATGATAAGAGAGATTACTATGAAAGAATATAAAAAAATAAAACAAGATTTAGTTTATAAAGGAAATATTATAGAAGTCTATAAAGAAACAGTAGAATTACCAAATGAAAAACAAGTGCATTGGGATTTTGTAAAACACAAAGGAGCTTCTGCGGTCATTGCTATTGATGAAGATGATAAAATTATTATGGTTCGACAATATCGAAATGCAATTGATCGAATGAGTTTAGAAATACCAGCAGGTGGAATCCAGATTGGAGAAGATCCAAAAGTTACAGCATTACGTGAATTAGAAGAAGAAACAGGGTATCAAGCAAAAGAAATAGAGCATTTAATGGATGTTCTTACAGCAGTTGGTTTTACAAATGAAACATTGTATTTGTATGTTACAAAGGGATTGATAAAAACAGAACAACATTTAGATGAAGATGAATTTGTAACAATAGAGAGATATGGATTAGAAGAACTCATTGCTATGATTATGAATGGAACAATTCAAGATGCAAAAACAATTGCAGGAATTTTTGCATATCGAGAAAAATACGTAAAAAAGTAATGATCAAAAAATGATACTATTTTGGAAAAAGAAGATAGAAAAAATAGGACATAATTTCTAATAGAAAATCATATAGTTACAGGTAAGTAGAAATTCTATGTAGCTATAGGAGAAGAACATATGGAAGAAAATCAAAAAACATACTATGTTTGGAATATATTATTTTTTGTAGGTTTATTATTAGGAACTTTTGTTACCAATCTTATTTTTAAAAATCAGACACCATTTAATGACCTTTGGAATATGGATCAATATCAACATATTACAACTGGAGATTTGACAGAGAAACAATATTTTGTATTTCTAATTTTAAGACGTGGGAAACAATTAGGTATGATTTTTATTTTGTTCTTACTGACAAATCGTGCATTGGGTGTTGGGATTCCTTTATTTCTCTTTTCTTTTTCCACAAGTGCATTATTGTCATTAGAAACAATGAGAATGGGATTATTAGGAGTAGGAATTGGAATCGTGTATCTGCTCCCACACTATTTATGTTATGGATTTAGCCTTTGTGTGTTTTCAAAAATGGGACAACGGATATCGCAAAGTCGTACGATTCTGTTACAAGTAGGTGTGATTATAGGTGTATGGATAATAGGATGTTATTTAGAAGCCTACTGGAATCCTACTCTCGTTAAAATTCTTACAACTATCGTGACTCAATGAAAGAACTAAAGTTTATTTTTAGAGAGGAAGAAGATGGAATGGAAGAACATATGGAGAGATTTATCCATTATATGGAATCAGAACGAAATGTATCTTATAATACGAAAATCTCTTATGAACGCGATCTGAAAAAAACATTCTCCTACTTTGAACAATCAGGTATTTCGCGAATCGAAGAAATTACAGGAACAGATTTAAACTCATATATTCTTGCTTTGGAAACAAAAGGATTTTCAACAGCTACAATTTCAAGAAATATAGCATCTTTAAAAAAATTTTTTGACTACATGGTAAAACAAAGAAAGATTAAAGAAGATCCAACTAAAATCTTAAAAGCACCAAAGGTAGAAAGAAAAGCTCCCAATATATTAAGTCAGGAAGAAGTGGAACTTTTATTACAACGACCAAAAATAGATACAGCAAAATCCTTAAGAGATAAGGCGATGGTAGAGCTGTTATATGAAACAGGGATGCGTTCTAGTGAAATGATTTCTTTAAAAGTATCAAATTTAAATTTAGAGCTTGGATATATTATTTGTGAAAATGAACGACAAGAAAGAGTCATACCATTTGGAAAACGGGTAAAAGAAGCAGTAAACCTTTATTTAGAAAGAGGAAGAAGTTCCTTATTAAAGGAAGAAAATGATATTTTATTTGTGAATCGCAATGGTAATCAGATGACAAGGCAAGGATTTTGGAAAATTATGAAACAGTATGCCAAACAAATGGGAATTCAAAGAGAAATAACACCTTATATGGTTCGTCATTCTTTTGCGATTCATTTTCTGCAAAAAGGAGGAGATTTGCAAAAAATGAAGGAACGGTTAGGACATTCTGATTCATATATCACAGAGCAGTATATAAAAAGCTTCATGTATGGAAAGTTCTAATGACTTATTCAATTTTGATAATACATAATAAGGTTGAACTAGCCATATAGATTAGTCAATTAGAAAATATTCCATTTTATCTATCTAAGAGGCTCTACTTCTAAAGTGGTGTGTAGTGCATAAGAAAATGGAATAAGGAATATAAGAAAAGGAAGAAAAAATATGCCAAAAAGAAAATATTATGCGGTAAAAAAAGGACGTGTACCGGGGATTTATTTTAGCTGGGAAGATTGTAAAAAACAGATAGAGGGGTATTCGGGAGCGATTTATAAAAGTTTTCAAACAATAGAAGAGGCGTCTGATTTTATAGAAGGAGCAAATTCTATAACAAAACAGAAGAAAGAGAAAGCAATCATATTTACAGAATGTCTTTCAAGTGAAGATACAATGATAGCATACGTTGATGGAAGTTATAATGTAGATACAAAAGAGTTTTCCTATGGCATGGTTATTTTATACGAAGGAAAAGAGCTAACATTTGCAAGCAAAGTGGACAATCAATCTCTAGCTTCCATGCGAAATGTGGCAGGAGAGATTAAAGGGGCTGAAATGGCAATGCGATATGCTATAGAAAAAGGATGTAAAAAACTAATTATTTATCATGATTATGAAGGAATTGCTCGTTGGTGTCTAGGAGATTGGAAAACAAATAAAGAGGGGACAAAAGCATACAAAGATTATTATGATAGTATTAAAGATAAGTTGTCTGTGTCCTTTCAAAAAGTAAAGGGACACTCTGGGGATAAGTATAACGATATGGCAGATGAATTGGCAAAGTCAGCAATTTTTTAGAATGATAATAGAAAAAGGGGCAAGGTATTTTTATGAAAGAAAAGGATATATTGAATAATAAGCAAGAACTATCCAATGATGTAAAGAAATTAGTAAATTCCAATTTAACCTTGAGTTATGACACAGAAGCAAAAAATTTATTTGCAAATAAAGAAGTATTAAGTGTTATAGCCAAAAATGTAATAACAGAAGTAAAAGACTATTCGTATCAAGATATTGCAGCTATGATTGGGAATGTCAGTATTTCAAAAGATGTGGTAGCAATTAATGGTGCCATAGAAAAAATGGATAGTGAAAGTAACTATTTAGGAGAGAAAACCATTCATTATGACATAAAGACGACAATCAGTGGGGATATAGAATTAATTATCAATTTAGAGATTCAGAGGGAAATTCCAAGTTATAACATAAAAATGAGAGGTAGTTATTATATTTCTCGTATATTTTCTGAGCAATTAAAAGATATTTCCAAAGAAGCAAGGTATAGTCAATTAAAAAAAGTTTATAGCATATGGATTATAGTAAATACATCAGGAGAAGGCTATATAGAAAGATATTCATTAATGAATATGGATACATTACAAGTAGATCCTACAAACGATCCATTTAGCTTAATTATGATTTATTTAGGAGAAGAACTATCACAAAATGAGCTAATTGCATATATAAAGGCTTTATTAGAGAAAGATATTGATTATTTGAAAAATTATTATGTTATAAACGAAGAAATGGAAAGGAGCATGTCTACTATGTGTAATTTAAGTGAAGGTTTAATCGAAAAAGGAATTGAGAAAGGAATCGAAAAGGGAATAGAGAAAGATAGAAGAGAAATTGTATTAAATATGATGAACAAAAATATAGATATGAATACTATTTCTGATTTAACAGGTATTCCTTTAGATGAAGTTAAGAGAATCTGTACAGAAATAAATTTCATAAACTAAAAAAATATATATTATAATAATTTTTAGAAGTGTTTTAATAGCAGTATGTATAATCACAT
>JADIML010000082.1 GCA_017694765.1 Candidatus Scybalomonas excrementavium | reverse complement strand
CTTTGTCGCGCGGTCGCAGTTTACGAAGTAAAATTTTCTCCATTGCGACCTGCGCATACTTCGCATGTAATGCTTTTTTATTTCATAGGAAACGGCAATTTTACAAATTAATGTAACAAGGTATTTCCTATGAAATAAAAAAACGTGCTAAATCTGATAACCTATCATCAAATTTAGCACACTTTCTCATCCTATATTGATCGAAAATCTTTCTATCCTATCAGCCGATTACATCACTCATATCATAAAGACCTGCATCTTGTTTTGCAAGGAATACAGCCGCTTCTAAAGCACCTTTTCCAAAAATAGCTTTTGAATATGCTGTATGTTTAAATTCTATCACTTCATCTGGTCCAGCAAAAATAACTTCATGCTCTCCAACAATTGTTCCACCACGAACTGCACTAATTCCAATTTCTTTTGCATCACGTTTTTCACGAACTTGACTTCTATCATATTGATAGTGATATTCTTCATTCATTGCTTCATTTAACGCATCTGCAAATGCTAAAGCAGTTCCTGATGGTGCATCCACCTTTTGATTATGATGACGTTCTACAATTTCCATATCAAATCCAGCAGTTGCTAATACTTTTGCCGCTGCTTTTACTAATTTTAATAATGCATTGACACCTAAAGACATATTTGCGGAACGTAAAATTGCCACTTTTTTACTTGCTTCTTCTACAGCTTGTAACTGCTCTTTGGAAAGTCCTGTTGTGCAAAGAACAACTGGAATTTTCTTTTCTACCGCATATTGTATTAGCTCATCTACTGCTTTTGCATTGGAAAAATCAATGATAACATCTACTTCTACATGACATTCACTTAAAGAATGAAACACTGGATAATCATTTTTAATCGTATCATTTCGATCAACTCCTGCTACAATTTCTGCTTGTGGCATTTGTTTTGCCAATTCAGAAATTACTTGTCCCATTTTTCCATTGCATCCATGCATTAAAACCTTTATCATGCTGTTCCTCCTAATTCTCTTCTTTATCTTTTTCAAACAGTGAGAATCTTTTAGAACAAAGTGTGCATTGCTCATTCTTTGATTCTCACTGTTCTATCTTGTCACTTTCTATAAAATACCTGTCTCTTTCATTGCTCTTTGTAAGCGCTCTACATTTGGCTTTGTCATTTCTGTTAATGGTAGACGTAACGTTCCACCACAAAGTCCCATAAGCTCCATTGCTTTTTTCACTGGAATTGGATTCACTTCACAAAATAACGCATTACATAATTCTAAATATTTCATTTGAAGTTTACGACTTGTTTCCACATCGCCTTCTAAATATTTCATAACCATATCGTGAGTATCTCGTGGTGCAATGTTTGATAAAACAGAAATAACGCCTTTTCCTCCCAAAGACATAATTGGTACAATTTGATCATCATTTCCAGAATATAAATCAATATCCCCTTGTGTTTCATACATAATTTCTGCAACTTGTGAAATATTTCCACTGGCTTCTTTAATTCCAATAATATTGTCTACACTTTTTACTAACGTTGCCGCTGTTTTAGGTGCTATATTACTTCCTGTTCTACTTGGTACATTATAGAGGATAATTGGCAAATCTGTGGCCTTTGCTACAGTTGTAAAATGTTCTATCAATCCATTTTGTGTCGCTTTATTATAATATGGAGTTACAATGAGTGCACCATCAACTCCTGCTTTTTGAGCTTCTTTCGTCAATTCAACTGCTGTCTGTGTACAATTAGAACCACTTCCTGCAATAACTGGAACTCTACCTTTTACATGAGAAACACAGGCACGAATACACTCTAAATGTTCTGCTTCTGACATCGTAGATGCCTCTCCTGTTGTTCCTGTAATAATAATACTATCAGTTCCATTATCAATTTGATAATCTAAAATTTCATTTAACTTGTCAAAATCAACACTGCCGTCTTGTTTAAATGGTGTAATTAATGCTACTCCTGCTCCTGTAAAAATTGCCATAATATTGCCTCCTTATATTTTATTACTTTTCTATTCTACTTGATTACTTTTCTATTCTACTTGTATACCTTTCTTACTTCTCATAGCTATTATTTCAAAGTAAATCTTACTAATATTTGTTTTCATTGATATAGAATGAAAATGACTCATGAAGAGGAATGTCCTATAACATTAAAAAGTCGACTCATGAAGAGCCGACCTGAAATTATCTAACCTTTATAAACATAATAATAGACACTATAAAAGATTCTTCTACTATATATGTATGATTCCATTCAGGCAGCACTCCATCGTTTGATGACAGTGATACGGCTCTTAACCGTACCCCCAACTTCACAGCTAAGACACCTTCTGTGAAATTTCGGCATTCTTTCCTTTCTCCTATTTTCAAAGACTGCCTCTGTCTCCAATAAGATACTTATAAATCATGCACCTCTACCAGTATGATAAACTTTGTATTCTAAAATAGTTATGTTACAATGGTTATGCCTATCATAACACTTCATTACAGAAAAGTCAACAAAATATACGATTCTTTTATCCTTCTTTTATCGTGTTAATTTGATACACAAAACCTGCTAAATTTTCTATTGATTTTGGCAGTTCTCTTCCTGTTAAAATGAGTTCAATTTGCCCTTCTGCTAAATGAACTAACTCTTCCATTAAATCAATTCCAACTATTTTGTGATCAAGTAAACCTAATATTTCATCTAAGACTAACACATCACAGCTTTTTGTATCTACAACTTTTCTAGCATAATGTAGTCCATTATAAATATTTACTTCTTGTTCTTGCTTTTGCTCTTTCGTTAATTGTTCATATGGACAGTCATTTTTTTCAAATCGAAATACTTTTATTTCTGGTTCTAATCGCTTTAAAAGATTCAGTTCTTCTGAACTTTTTCCCTTCAAGAATTGGACAACGACAACTTGCTTACCAGCACTTGCTAATTCAATACACTTACCAATAGAAGCTGACGTCTTTCCTCTTCCTTCTCCGCAATAGACTTGAACATTTGTATTTTTCAAAATTCCCACCTCATATTTTCTTCCATTTTGGTTTTTACGTTGCGTGAATGTTTTAAAAAATTATAGACATTCTTTAAGATAGTTTATTATTCTATCATAGTTGTTTCCTTTACGCAACTACCAACTGCAAAATTTTCATCCTCATTTCATAAAATCTCTCACATATTTTATTTCCTTTTCTCCTTCTTAGGCTTCTGCAATGTTATTTTGTTGGCTTTCCATTTTACTAATCGAAACTTCATAAGCAGTCTTTGTTACTACTGTATGATCATTCATCTTTTTTTGATACTCTCTACTCTGAATTCTTCCCCATACAGCAACTCTTGTCCCTACTGGTAAGTTCCCTGCAAATCTTGCATTACGTCCCCAACAAATACATGGAATATAATCGGATTTTCCATAAGCTCGATTTACTGCAATTAATAAATCTGCAATTTCTCTACCAAGTGGTGTCATTCGATATACTGGTGGTTTACAAATAAATCCATCTAAATAAATACTGTTTGGTTTTGGACTTTCTTCTCCTTCTTCTAAAAAGTGAATTTCTCGAACAAACAAAGATAAAATTAAATGATTCTGGTTTTCTTCATGTTTATTATAAGAACGAAATTGTCCTTTTACTTCTATTTGTTTTCCTAAAATCGCTTCCTGTACATTTACTAATCGATCGGATATAAGGAGAGGTACAACATCTCCTGTCTCACTCAATCTTGATACTTTTAAATGAAGAACATAAAATCCTTCACCAAATACTTCATGACTAAATTGAAATTCTGATACAACTTCCCCTGCTAGTACCGCTTGATTGTTTTTAAATAATGGTTCCATATAATTTTTTTCTCCCTTCGTGGTTATGTATAATATTCATTTTATTCATATTTTTCTATTTTAGACCTACTAATCGTTCGACAAAAGTCGATCTTTTCCACACTTTCCTCTTTTCACCTTTTTCCTCTTATCTATTTCATATCAAATAATTCCTATATTCTCCCCCTTCCACCCATAAAAAATATCTTGTAACACTTATGTCCTTATGTTAGAATGAATACTATTGCTAATAGTATTATCGGCATAAGATACAGTAAAAATTTAATTTAATATAGTAAGGAAGGTTTTTATGAAAATCTCAAGAAACGATGTTAGAAATATTGCAATTATTGCCCATGTCGATCATGGAAAAACAACTTTAGTTGATGAATTGTTAAAACAAAGTGGTGTATTTCGAGAAAATCAAGAAGTTCAAGAACGTGTTATGGACTCTAATGATATTGAACGCGAAAGAGGTATCACGATTCTTTCAAAAAATACAGCAATCCATTACAAAGGGACAAAAATTAATATTATTGATACTCCTGGACATGCTGACTTTGGTGGCGAAGTGGAACGTGTTCTTAAAATGGTAAATGGTGTTATTTTAGTCGTAGATGCCTATGAAGGTGCTATGCCACAAACAAAGTTTGTTTTAAAAAAGGCATTGGAACTGTCTCTTCCTGTTATTCTTTGTGTCAATAAAATTGACCGTCCTGAAGGTAGACCTGCAGAAGTAGTTGATGAAGTATTAGAATTATTCTTAGATCTCGAAGCAGATGAAGCACAACTTGACTGTCCAGTTGTATATGCTTCTGCAAGAAATGGATATGCTATGCTTGATCCAAATGATGAACCAAAAGATATGCAACCACTTTTTGATACCATCATTGATTATATTCCTGCTCCAACTGGTGATCCAGATGCAGATACTCAAATCTTAATTAGTACCATTGATTATAATGAATATGTTGGTCGTATTGGTATTGGAAAAGTTGATAATGGTTCTATTCGTGTCAACCAAGAATGTTATGTAGTAAACCACCATGAACCTGATAAAAAAATGAAAGTAAAAATTAGTAAACTTTATGAATTTGAAGGTTTGAATCGTGTAGAAGTACAAGAAGCAACAATTGGTTCTATCGTTGCAATTTCTGGAATTTCAGATATTCATATCGGGGATACACTTTGTTCTTTAACAAATCCTATTGCTATTCCATTCCAAAAAATTAGTGAGCCAACCATTTCTATGAACTTCCTCGTAAATGATAGTCCACTTGCTGGACAAGAAGGAAAATACATTACTTCTCGTCACCTTCGTGATCGTCTTTTCCGCGAACTTAACACAGATGTTAGTTTACGCGTAGAAGAAACAGAAAGTGCAGAAATGTTTAAAGTATCTGGTCGTGGAGAACTTCATTTATCTGTTTTAATCGAAAATATGAGACGTGAAGGTTATGAATTTGCTGTAAGTAAAGCAGAGGTACTTTATAAAGAAGATGAACGTGGTCAAAAATTAGAACCTATGGAACTTGCAACCATTGATGTTCCAGATGATTTCTCTGGAAGTGTTATTCAAAAACTAAGCCAGAGAAAAGGAGAACTACAAGGAATGACTCCTATGAGTGGTGGATATACTCGTCTTGAGTTTTCTATCCCATCTCGTGGTTTAATTGGATACCGTGGTGAATTTTTAACAGATACAAAAGGAAATGGTATTTTAAATACTCTCTTTGATGGATATGGTCCTTATAAAGGTGACATTCAATATAGAAAACAAGGTTCTTTAATCGCTTTTGAATCTGGTGAAACGATTACTTATGGTCTATTTGCTGCACAAGAACGAGGTACTTTATTCGTTGGTCCTGGTGAAAAAGTATATTCTGGTATGGTAATTGGACAAAATGGGAAAGCAGAAGATATTGAAATTAATGTTTGTAAAACAAAGAAATTGACAAATACTCGTGCTTCTGGTTCTGATGATGCTTTAAAATTAACTCCTCCAAGAATTTTATCTCTTGAACAGGCGTTAGAATTTATTGATACCGATGAATTATTAGAAATCACTCCAGAAACAATTCGTATTCGTAAGAAAATTTTAGATTCTCGTATGAGAATGAGAGCAAACAGAAAATAATACTTTGCTTTTAAGTGTAATTGCATAGCAATTCATAAAAAAGAGGCTATAACACTAACAGTTAGTGTTATAGCCTCTTTTTCATGTATTTTTTTATGAATAAAAATGTACTGGATACAGGGTACTTCTTATCCAAATATCCAAAAACTTATTTTTCTTTTATTCGAAAAAAATAAAAATATTCCTGAGTAAATTCTTCTTCTAATAATGATCCCATTGAGGTTAGTTGATTATTTTTTAATAAAAGAACTTCTGGATTGTTTTCATTTTGATAAATGAGTGTTCCTTCTTTGATATCTGCAAGAATATTGCTCACATTTGCCGTAATTTCCAATTCTTGCACATCCCGTCTTTTATTATCACCTACAACTGCTTTTATTTGTGCAACTTCTTTTATTCCATCTAAAAACTCTTGATCGGTTCCATACTTTTGACTTTTTTTATAATAGTTAGTATTCATGTCTTGGAACAAATACATACGATATAAATTCCCTTGATATCGTATATCAACTGGTAAATACCAATCGATATCACATTGGTAGAAGAAGTTAATATACTTTTCTAATTTTTTCCCTTTTTGCTCTACTTGAGTTCCAATTTCATCATACACTTCTTTTGGTATCTCTACAAAATTGGCATTTGTATAAATGGTGTGTTCTTTATTCCATTCTCCTTTAAACTCTGTATCTTTTTGAACAAAAATAAAATACCCATCTTTTTCTTTTGCTTCCACATAAAGAAGCTCTTTTCTATCTTGATTTTGATAAATTGGGCTATTTGGTGCAATTCCTAACTTTACAGCATTTTTACTAACTTCAAAAGAATCCATTTTCGTATAGACAAAATCTTGATCATCTCGAATCGCTTTTACCGTTCCAACTTCTTTTGCTTCTTTTGGTAATAATACGACTCTATCCTCTAAGATCCCTTTATAAAGAGTTCCTTCATAATTTAAAAATACCGGGAATAGAGATTCCATATATTCACGATCTACAAAAATATCCAAATCTTCCTCTGATTCTAATGGTGTTAAAATTTCAGTTTTTAAATACTCTAACTCATTTTTTGTCACAGTCACACCATATGAATTTTTATAAACTGTCTGTTCTTCATTCCAGCCTTCCCTCGTACTCATTACTTCTGTTGTAGAATCTTTCTCATTGGTACAACCTCCAAGAAGTATTCCACTCATAAATGCCACAGTAAATAACACATATTTTATCCTTCTCATTTTATTACCTCACATTTAAAATACTAATTAGGCAATTCCGATTTCTTTCAGAAATCATTTTTACACATCAAAGGGTAGACCTCGTAAATACCCTTTACACACTTGCCTATGAGCTTTGATCATGCAACGTATTTTCTCAATTACCTAAAAATACTAATACTTGTCCATCTAAAATTGCATAATAGAAGGTATCCCCTTCTTCTAATTGCACTTTTCCATTTGTTATTTCTACTAATTTCTTCTCTATTGCCTCTACTTGCTTAACGGGAACTAAAAGATTCATAACAACTACATCGGTATACTCACTGGATTCTATATGGATTTTCTCATTTCCTAACAAATATTGAATTTTTCCAATGTCATTATAATTTGTTATAAGTTTGAGTCTTCTTGCTAAATTTTTCTCAATGATTTGGCTATTTTTAATTCCTTCTTGTGTCGCTTGTGTATAGGCACGAACAAGTCCTCCTGTTCCTAATAAAGTGCCCCCAAAATATCTCGTTACAACAACTGCTATGTTATGAATCTTCTCTCCTGTTATCACTTCTAACATTGGCTTCCCTGCTGTTCCACTTGGCTCTCCATCATCACTACAGCGAACAATTGGCTGTTCCACTCCAATGCTAAATGCAGAACAATTATGTCTTGCATCATAGTATTTCTTTTTCATCTCTTCAATAAATGCAATGGCTTCCTCTTCTGTTTCTACAGGTCGCACATTTGCAATAAACCGAGAACGCTTTTCAACAATTTCTCCTTCTCCCCCTTTAAATACTGCCCTATATTGTTCAACCAAAACAAACTCTCTCCTCTCTACTCTTTTTTTCTTGTTGTTATCTATCTTCCTTTGTCTTTTCTCTCTTATTATATGAATACTCCTCCCTTTTTTGGAAATGAATATTTTATGAGAAACTTTTATCATTTTCTCTACCAAGTATATCATAATTTTTTCCTTTATCAAACAGTATTTCTCTGATATAATAGGAAAAGATAAAGGAGGCCATTTATGAACTATAAAAAAGAAAATATCAAAAAACGCCAAACGAACTTAACGGCTAAATTTCCAAAAGTCCGTAAAAAAATTTCCGTTATTTTCTTTAAATCTTTATTAGTTGGATTTCTAGCATTTATCGTAATTGGCACTGGTATTGCATTTGGAGTTTTCCATAGTATTTTGGATCATGCACCAGATATTGATCCATCTGATGTAGAACCAGAAGGCTTTTCTACTACAATTTATAATCAAAATGGAGAAAAAATCCTTTCATTAGCCGACTATGATTCCAACCGTATTTATGTAACGATCGATAAAATTCCTAAAAATCTTCAGAACGCTTTTATTGCCATTGAAGATGAACGATTCTATGAACATAATGGTATCGATCCACGTGGAATTGTTCGTGCTTTTTTCGTTGGTGTTCAAAATCTTTTTTCTGGATCTGGTGGATTTTCTGAAGGTGCTAGTACATTAACGCAACAATTAATTAAAAATAATGTATTTGCTGCTTATTCAGAACCTAGTTTCATTACAAAACTGGAACGCAAAATACAAGAACAGTATCTAGCCATTCACCTTGAAAAAGAATTAACAGAAACGATGGGGAAATATGATGCCAAACAACAAATTTTAGAATATTATCTCAATACAATTAATTTAGGTCAAAGCACTCTTGGTGTACAAGCTGCTTCTAACCGCTATTTTGATAAAGATGTTAGTGAACTTACCTTATCCGAATGTGCCGTCATCGCTAGTATCACGAAAAATCCAAGTGCATTAGATCCTGTGAAACACCCAGAAGAAAATGAACTTCGTCGTGCTACTATTTTAAAAAGAATGCTTGATCAAAATTTAATTACAGAAAAACAATATAAAAAAGCATTAAAAGATTCTGTGTATAAGCGAATTCAACAAGTAGATACAAAACAATCTGATACCAGTATTTACTCTTATTTTATTGATGCTTTAATTGTCCAAGTCATTGATGATTTACAAGAGCAACTTGGTTATAACCGTACACAGGCTTACAATGCCCTTTATCGTGGTGGCTTAAGCATTTATACAACACAAGATTCGACTATTCAACAGATCTGTGATTCTGTAATCTCTGATCCATCTATGTTTCCAGATCATTCAGAGGTTGCCCTTAGCTATCGCTTGTCGATACAAAAGAAAGATGGTACAACCAAAAATTATTCTGAATATGATGTAGATGCGTATTTAAGAAAAAAATTAGGTGTTTCTTCCTCTCAACTTATTTTTTCAGACAAAACGAAAGCAGAGGAGGCTGCTCATGAATTTAAAGAAACTGTATACTCGAAGAAAAAGGGAGATGTTTTATTAGGTGAAAAATTAACAACTACCATCCAACCCCAAGTATCTTTTACCATTATGGATCAAAAAACTGGATATGTAAAAGCCATTGTAGGTGGTCGTGGAGAAAAAACTGGTAACCTAACACTGAATCGTGCTACAGATTCTACAAGACAGCCGGGATCGACCTTTAAAATTGTATCAACCTATGTTCCTGCTCTTGATACAGCTGGTGTTACATTAGCTACTACGTTTAATGATGCTCCTTATACATGGCCAAATACAAATATTCCTGTTAATAATGCGAATCGCCAATATGGTGGTCTTACAACTGTTCGAAAAGCCATTCAAAATTCTACCAATATTGTGGCTGCAAAAACAATGGAACTTGTAACTCCTCAAGTTTCCTATAATTATCTATTAAACCTTGGTTTTACAACTTTAGTGGATAAACAAGTAAATGCAGATGGAAGTATCTATTCAGACATCCAATACCCTATGGCACTTGGTGGACTTACAAACGGTGTTACGAATTTAGAATTAACTGCTGCTTACGCTGCGATTGCAAATAAAGGTATGTATACGAAACCAATTCTTTATACAAAGATTTTAGATCATGATGGAAATCTTTTATACGATAACACCCCACAGCAAAAACAAGTTATGAAAGATACTACTGCTTGGCTACTGACAAGTGCTATGGAAGATGTCGTAAATTATGGTACTGGTACTGCTACTAAATTAGAAAATATGCACTCCGCTGGAAAAACAGGTACAACCTCTAATAATTATGATCTTTGGTTTAGTGGATATACTCCATATTATACAGCATCTATTTGGTATGGCTACGATATCAATAAAAGTCTCTCTAGTGGATCTACACATAAAGTTATTTGGAAGACAATTATGGATAAAATCCATTCTACTTTACAGTTGGAGGATCAAGAATTCCCGAAAAATTCTTCCATCACAAAAGCTTCTATTTGTACAAAATCTGGAAAACTAGCAGTTCCCGGTCTTTGTGATAGAGATGCTAGAAATAGTACAATAAAGACAGAATACTTTGCCAATGGTACTGTACCGACAGAAGAATGTGATGTTCATGTAAAGGTAACGATTTGTAAAGAATCAAAACAGCCAATTAGCAAGTATTGTCCAGAAAGTGATCAAGTATCGATTGTATATATGATTCCTCCAGATGATGCGAGTGATATGACAAGCGATGCACCTTATTATCTTCCTAAGAATTTTCAAAGTCAAATTTGTTCGATTCATTCTCATGGTATTTCTCGTTCCTCTGTGGAAACTTCTCCACCACTGGATCCTTTTGATATGACAGATGATACCATTGCCCCAAATGAATCGATAGTAGATTCCTCACCACCAATATCCAATGATGAATAAAGAAAAGAGCCCAATATCGGGCTCTTTTCTTTATTTTTTCATTTTTGGTTGGAAAAGTAAACTAGCTATATAGGAAAAAATAAGGGCTGCTGCTGTTCCTGTTGCTGCTGCTTTAAATCCTCCACGAAATAGACCTAAAAATCCATGAATATCAATTGCTTCTTTAACGCCTTTCCAAAGGTTATATCCAAATCCAATGAGTGGTACACTAGCACCACAGCCAGCCCATTCTACAAGTGGTTCATAAATTCCAATTGCTCCTAACACACATCCTAAAATAACAAGTGTTACCATAACCCTACCCGGCATCATTTTTGTCTTATCCATTAAAATTTGGGCAAGAACACAAATGATTCCACCTACTATAAATGCTTTTATATAATCCATTGTATCACTACCTTTGCTTTGTTTTTCTTTCTCAAATATTTTCTTATTTCGTTTATCACTTTATATACATCTGTTATTTATGACTGTCTTTCTAAAATGACTGCATGAGCAATTCCCGGAACTGTTTGCCCTTCATTAAAACTAACCGTTGAAAGTAATGCTCCTGTTGGAACAAATAAAATCTTTTTCCATTCTTTTTTCATTAATTTATCCATTCCATATCCTGCTAAAGTAACAGCACTACATGCACATCCTGATCCACCTGAATGGGTATCTTGTAAGGCATCATCATAAATTTTAATTCCACAATCCATATGATTCTTGGAAATGTCATAATGATTATCTTTTAATAATTTAATTAAAATTTCTTTTCCAACACTTCCCAAATCTCCTGTTAAAATTTGATCGTATTCATCTGCACCACAATCAAAATCTTGAAAGTTTTGATAAATAACATCAGCTGCTGCTGGTGCCATTGCAGCTCCCATATTCATAGAATCTTTAATTCCATAATCTTTGATAACTCCTGTTGTAATTCCTTTAATACGTACACTTCCTTGCGAAGAAGATACAATAAATGCTCCACTTCCTGTGACAGTCCATGTAGCACTTTTTGGTCTTTGATTCCCATATTCTAATGGAAAACGGAAGTTTTTCTCTGCACTCCCTAAATGACTAGAAGTGATCGCTCCAACTTCATCTGCATACCCAGCTGCTACTGTCATAGCTGCAAGAGATAATGCTTCTCCTGCTGTAGAACAAGCACCATATAGTCCAAAAATTGGAATTCCAATATCCTTCATAGCAAAGGTTGTTCCTATAATTTGTCCTTGCAAATCGCCTGCAAATAAATATCGAAGTTGATTTTGTTCTAGATTTCCTTTTTTTAATGCCAAAGTTAATGCTTCTTTTTGAAACTGACTTTCTGCCAACTCCCATGTTTTTTCTCCTGCTAAAGGATCTTCAATGATTTTATCAAAGTAGCTACCTAATGGTCCTTCTCCTTCTTTTTTTCCTACAATAGAAGCACAACTTCTAATATAAGGTGTTTTTTCAAATCGTATACTTTGTTTTCCTTGTTGCATCTTCTTACCTTCTTTCTATTTCATCCATCCATTGATTATCATGTATCCAATTCCCATAAGAAAGGAAGTAAATACACCGTATAAAATAACAGGACCTGCAATCGTAAAAATTTTAACACCAATTCCAAATACTTGCCCTTCTTTTTGATATTCAATTGCCGGTGCTGCCACGGAATTAGCAAATCCTGTCACTGGAACTAACGCTCCTGCACCTCCATATTTCACAAGTGGAAAATATAGATTAAAAGAAGTTAATAAAACACTTAAAAAGACAAGAATCAATGTTACATAAGCAGATGCATCTTCTTCACTCAGAGAAAATTTATTAATTCCTATTTGAAAAATTGCTTGTCCTAGTGTACAAATGGCTCCACCAATCAAGAATGCTCTTACACAATTTAAAAAACAGCTATATACTGGTGTAACAGTTTCCACATATTGATTGTATTCATTAATCGTTGGTTCTTTTCTCATATTATTGCCCTCCTAAATATAATTGAATCAATGCGCCAAGCCCTTTTCCAATAGCAAGGCTTATCACAATAAACGGTGCACCTTTCCGAAGAGAAATTCTACGAAAAAAAATAGGAAATGTATTAATAATCTCTGCAAGTGCCACTGCCATACATCCAACAAAGATTCCAGAAAATAGTGCAAATAAAATTAAAAAGAAAGTACCAAAAGGAATTCTTATGGAATATAATGACGTAATATTTCCTAAAATAAAGCCAAGAATTAAAAAATTCTCATAAAGTAATGTTTTTTTCGCTGTCTTTGTCTCTCCTGAAAGTCTAGGAATCACTCCTAACAGTGTAATCAAAGCGATAAATCCTCCTGCTACGGTAAATCCTGCACAGATTCCTAAAAAGCCTAATATAATTTCATGAATCCACATCCGTTTCTTGTCCCTTTCTACCGGCTCCTTTTATCAAAGTGTCATTGGCATCTCGCTCATATAATCGCATTTGAACTTGAAATGGAGTCGGATCATCAGATAAGCGTTTATTAGCTGCATGATTAAAGAAAATCATTACTCCTACTGCAAGTCCAATACAGTACATAAATGTCATAGCAGTTGGTCCATTGGCTTCTTGCCCTGTAACAAGCCGATACATCATATCAAAGACTTTCTCTGTATCTACATCCGTATTGTAAGTCATAATAGAAAATCCTGCACCAAAAAATGATATCAAACAAACACTTATCACTTTTGCATATAATAATGCTTTATTCTCTTTCTTTGGTGGCTTATAGTATACAATAATATCTGTTTCACCCATATTTTCAACTTCTACGTCAGGACATTGTTTTTTAATCAATTCAATTAATTTCAAAATTGAAAATACTTCTCTTCCATGTTCCATTTTAGAAAATCTCGTTAATTCTATCTGTTTTGCCTGATACGCCAGTTCTGGATCGGAACAGTAAATGCTTCCTATATCCTTTAGATGAACAATATGTTCTGTTACACAAACACTTTGTTCTGCTTTCAGATAGATCACTGCCATATATTATCACCTCATTATCCTTTAAATTCTTATGTTAGTATGATACATATAACATATTTTATTCATTTATCTTCACAGTTTCTTCTATTTATCCTTATATGCAAAAAGGAGCAAAACTTATTTTTGCTCCCATTGTTATGAAACTGCTCGATTCTTCTATCATTCATCGTTATGTATAAATTTCTCGCCTCAGTTTTGTTAATATTTTTTTTTCAATTCTTGAAACTTGTACTTGAGAGATACCAAGTAATTTTGCAATTTCCGTTTGTGTTTTTTCTTCAAAATATCGCAATAAAATAATCTCCCTTTCTCTATCTTCTAATTGATCGATTAACGTTCCTATTGTCATTTTATTTATTACATGTTCATTTTCATTTTGCTTTTCTTCTAACCGATCAACAATCTGAATATCTGTCCCTTCTGATTGGTATATCGTTCGATAAATAGAATCGACTTCTACATTGGCATCAAGTGCTTCTACAATTTCTTCTTGTGTCAATTCTACTGCTTTTGCTACTTCCATTAATGTAGGCTCTCTTCCATTCTCATTAACAAATTTTTCTTGAGCTTGTCGAATTTTTATGGCATGCTCCTTTAATGTTCGACTCACTTTAATCATGCCATCATCGCGAAGGAATCTTTTAATCTCTCCTGTTATCATTGGTACTGCATAAGTTGAAAATTTTACCTCATATGTAATATCAAATTTATCAATACTTTTTATCAATCCAATACAGCCAATTTGAAAGAGATCTTCAAGTTCATATCCCCGGTTTAAAAATCTTCTCGCAACACTGTATACAAGTCCTATATTGTCTGTTATAAGGCGTTCTCGCGCCTCTTTATCTCCTTGTACTGCTTGCATTAAAAGTTGACTGTTGTCATCTTGCATGACGCCCTATTTCCTTCTTCATCTTTATCATCGTTCCTTCACCCGGGGTAGATGTTACATATACATGATCCATAAAGGCTTCCATAAAGGAAAATCCCATACCAGAACGTTCCATCTCTGGTTTTGATGTGTAAAGTGGTTCCATTGCTTGTCCAATATCCGTAATGCCAACTCCAAAATCTTGGATTGTAATTGTAAGTTCGTTTTCTATGAGACTTGCTTCCACTACAATAATTCCCTCCTTTCCCTCATATCCATGAATAATGCAGTTGGTCACTGCTTCTGAAACTGCTGTTTTTATATCAGATAATTCTTCCATCGTTGGATTCACACCGATTAAAAATGCTGCAATAACTGTTCGAATAAAACTTTCATTTTCTGATTTACTATCAAATTCAATTCTCATGTGATTTTTTGTACTCATACTTTCCTCCCAATAATCTTTTGATATGATGTCATTTTCCATTATCCTTTTTTCTTTCTAACATATGTTTTATAAAATATCATCTATAGAATGGGTGATTTTAACAATTTTCTCCAAACCTGATAATTTTATAATTCTCAAAATCCCTTTACTACATCCTGTTAAATAAAGGTTTCCTCCTAATCTCTTTACTTGTTTATAGCGATTCAGTAACATTCCAATTCCTGAACTATCCATAAAA
>JADIML010000081.1 GCA_017694765.1 Candidatus Scybalomonas excrementavium | reverse complement strand
TGCACAAGTGCGTCAGACATTTAAAGCATCAGGAGTTGGAACAATTGCAGGTTCTTATGTTTTAGATGGAGTTATTAAACGTGGATGTCGTGTTCGTATTACAAGAGAAGGTGAAAAAATCTTTGAAGGTGATCTTGCATCCTTAAAACGTTTTAAAGACGATGTCAAAGAAGTAAAAGCAGGATATGAATGTGGTCTTGTATTTGACAAATTCAACGATGCAAAAGAAGAAGATATGATTGAAGCATATGAAATGGTAGAAGTGCCTAGATAATTCCTTCTTGCATATTTGTAGATAATAATGATAAAATAACTATTAGAAGAGGGCAGACGAAATTAGGGAACAAAAGTTCTTTGAGTGTCTGCCTTTTTCAAAAATCCTTTCATAGTATATAGGAGGAAAATGATGAGAAAGAATAGCATTAAAAATACAAGAATTAATGGTGAAGTGATGAAGGAGCTAAGCAGAATTATTAGCCGAGAAATAAAAGATCCTAGAATTCACCCATTAACATCTGTAGTAGCAGTAGAAGTAGCACCAGATTTAAAAAGCTGTAAGGCTTATATTAGTGTATATGGAGATGAAGAAGCACGTCTTGATACATTAGCAGGGCTAAAAAGTGCAGAAGGTTTTATTCGTAAAGAATTAGCAAGAACGATTAATTTAAGAAATACACCAGAAGTTCGTTTTATTTTGGATCAGTCTATTGAATACGGTGTAAATATGTCTAGAATGATTGATGAGGTGAACCATCATGATGACGAAGAAACAGTTTAATGAATATTTAGAACAAGCTAATACCATTGCAATTAGTGGTCATGTACGCCCAGATGGAGACTGTACAGGTTCTTGTTTAGCACTTGCAAGATATATTCGAGATAATTGGAGCGAAAAAGAGGTTCAAGTCTTTTTACAACCCATTCGTGATAGTTTTTTATTTTTGCCAGATGCTGATAAAATCGCTCATGAAAGTGACCAAAAAGAATATGATTTATTTGTTTGCTGTGATTGTGGCGAAGAAGAAAGACTTGGTGACTTTAAAGAACTTTATCGCAATGCGAAATTTAGAATTTGTGTGGATCATCATATAAGCAATGATGGGTTTGGAGATGAAAGTCACATTATTTCAACGGGAAGTTCAACATGTGAACTTTTATATGGTTTAATGGATAGTGAAAAAGTATCAAAAGAGACAGCAACTGCATTATATCTTGGTATTGTCCATGATACAGGAGTGTTTAAACATAGTAATACAACGAAGGCAACAATGATTGCAGCGGGAGAATTGCTAGAAAAAGGAGTGGATAATTCCTATATTATTGATGAAACTTTCTATGCAAAAACTTATATGCAAAATCAAGTTCTTGGACGAGCTCTTATGGAAAGTCAAACAATGTTAGATGGGAAAGTTATTTTCTCCTCTCTTGATCAATCTATCATGGAATTTTATGGATGGGCATCGGCTGATCTAGATGGAGTTATCGATCAGCTTCGTATTACAAAAGGCGTAGAAGTTGCTATTTTCCTTTATGAAATTGCACCAAGCGAGTATAAAGTCAGTATGCGTTCTAACCATGAAGTCAATGTAAGTCAGATTGCTAAAATGTATGGTGGTGGAGGACATGTGAAAGCAGCCGGTTGCACCATACAAGGAACTGTACAAGACATCATTTCTCAGTTAGTAGCTAAGATTGAAGTACAGTTGGATGCGGAGGAAGTAAAGTGATAGACGGAATTATCAATGTGTATAAAGAAAAGGGATTTACTTCCCATGATGTCGTTGCAAAACTCCGTGGAATTTTAAAGCAAAAAAAAATTGGACATACAGGTACATTAGATCCAGATGCGGTTGGTGTACTTCCTGTTTGTCTTGGTAAAGGCACAAAACTTTGTGATATGTTGACAGATCGCAGTAAAACATATGAAGTTACAATGCGACTTGGGGTAACAACGGATACAGAAGATATGACAGGGACGATTTTAACACAACAATATATTTCTTGTACAAAACAACAGGTTGAGGAAGTCATTGGACAGTTTGTCGGAACGATTGAACAAATACCACCTATGTATTCTGCTTTAAAAGTAAATGGTAAGAAGTTATATGAACTTGCAAGAGAAGGGAAAGTAATCGAAAGAAAACCAAGAACGATTACGATTGATTCGATTCAGATATTAGACATAAATTTACCACTTGTTCGAATGGAAGTATCTTGTAGTAAGGGGACTTATATTCGAAGTTTATGCCGAGATATTGGAGAAACTTTAGGATGTGGAGGTTGTATGGAACAATTAACACGTACAAAGGTAGGTCAATTTCTCATTGAGGAAAGTTTAACATTAGAACAGATTCAAAATCTGGTGACAGAAGGAGCATTGGATACGTATCTTGTAGGTATTGAAAAAGTATTGGAACATTATCAAGCAGTACATATGCTGGAGAAAGATGATAAACTTGTGCATAATGGAAATCCGTTTACGATACAAAACATTCAAGAACAAGAAGAAATAAAGATAGAAGAACCATTGCGTGTCTATGATAGCAAAGGTACTTTTATTGGTGTTTTTCAATATAAAAAAGAGAAAAAACGATTTTATCCTGAAAAAATGTTTCTATCATAATAAGTTATAGTTGTAATAAATAAAAGGATAAAATGCTATAAAAGGAGCAAATGATGGAATATATAGCAAACAAAGTAGACTTTCAATATAAAAATACAGCAGTTGCTCTTGGGAAATTTGAAGGCCTTCATAGAGGGCATCAACTTTTATTTCAGGAATTAAAAAGGTTCGGAAATACGGGAATGAAAAGTGTTGTTTTCACTTTTGATATATCTCCAAAACAGTTTATTTCTGGAGAAACAAGTCATGTTATTTATACAAAGGAAGAAAGAAATTTCTTATTAGATAAAATCGGTATGGATGTTGTAATCTCATATCCATTTCAAGAGTTAAGATCACTATCACCAGAAGAGTTTGTCAAAAATATTTTAGTGGATCGTTTGGATGCAAAGGCGATTGTTGTTGGAGAAGACTTTTGTTTTGGATACCAAAGAGCAGGAAATGTTCAATTATTAAAAAAACTCTCAGAAATCTATGGTTATGAATTAAAAGTAATCAAAAGACTTCAATATAAAGAAGACTATATTAGCAGTTCAAGAATTCGAAAAGCATTACTTGATGGAGATTTAACCTTAGCAAATCAGATGCTAGGCTATCCATATACTTTTGTAGGAACAGTATGTCATGGAAGAAGAATTGGACATACCATTGGAATACCAACAGCGAATATAATACCAGATGAGAATAAATATCTTCCAACTCATGGTGTTTATGTAGCACAAGTGCAGGTAGAAGATGAAGAAAAACAATATTATGGAATTTGTAATATTGGAGTCAAGCCAACTATTGAACAGGGATTATGTCCAAGTGTTGAAACGTATATGTTTGATTTTCAGAAAGATATTTATGGAAAAGGAATCGTAGTTAGTCTTTTACAGTTTGTTCGTCCTGAAAGGAAGTTCAAAAGTGTAGAGGAACTAGCAACTCAAATCTATCAAGATGCTGCATTTGGAAAAAAATATGTACAAAAGTAGAATGACTACAATTGTTTTTAAATTATTCTTTACTTTTTAAAAGGAATGTGATACACTAATCGAGATTAACCATTACTTAGAGTTTGGATACTCCAAACCTTCTCTCAGTAATCGGTGAGATATAGTATATACGTTATTGTAGATATGGAGGAAATGAAAATGATTTCAAAAGAAAGAAAACAAGAAATTATCGAAACTTATGGACGTACAGCAAATGACACTGGTTCACCAGAAGTTCAGATTGCTTTATTAACAGAAAGAATTAACGATCTTCAAGATCACTTTAAAACACACCAAAAAGATCATCACTCAAGAAGAGGTCTTTTAAAAATGGTAGGTCAAAGACGTAATATGCTTGCTTACTTAAAAAATACAGATATCGAAAGATACCGTACATTAATTGAAAAATTAGGATTAAGAAAATAATCTTATGCTATTGGCACCGTTGTTTTAAACGGTGCCTTTTTTCTATTATTATGATAAATTTCTATGGCAAAAAATCGATAAAGATGGTATAATATTCTAGTCAAATGCGGTCAACCGTATACCGAGACTTCTGAAAAGGATATTTAGAATAAAAAAGGGGAAAATAAAGAGGGAGTAGTATCTTTTTCAGTTGTTTCGGCGGATGACCGAAATATGTGAAAGTAGTAAGGAGAATAAAATTTATGACAAAGCAGTTTAGAATGGAACTTGCTGGAAGACCATTGCTTGTGGAAGTTGGAAGAGTTGCAGCACAAGCAAATGGAGCGGCGTTAATGCATTATGGAGAAACAGTTGTACTTTCAACAGCAACTGCTTCTGATAAACCAAGAGAAGGAATTGACTTTTTCCCACTTAGCGTAGAATATGAAGAAAAATTATATGCTGTAGGAAAAATTCCGGGTGGTTTTAATAAGAGGGAAGGAAAAGCATCCGAGCATGCAATTTTAACATCACGTGTTATTGATCGTCCAATGCGTCCATTATTTCCAAAGGATTATCGCAATGATGTAACATTAAATAACCTTGTTATGTCTGTGGATCCAGAATGTGCACCAGAAATTACAGCTATGCTTGGCTCTGCCATTGCAACAGCAATTTCTGACATTCCATTTGATGGCCCAACAGCAGCAACACAAGTTGGTTTAATCGATGGAGAATTTATTATTAATCCAACAACAGAGCAAAGACAAGTATCTGATTTAGCTTTAACAGTTGCTTCTACGAAAGAAAAAGTGATTATGATTGAAGCTGGAGCAAATGAAGTTCCAGAAGATGTTATGTTACAAGCGATTTTTAAAGCTCATGAAGTGAACCAAGAAGTGATTGCTTTTATTGAAACAATTGTAGCAGAATGTGGGAAAGAAAAGCATGAATATGTAAGCTGTTCTGTTCCAGAAGAGTTATTAGAAGCAATAAAAGAAATCATTCCACCAGCAGAGATGGAAGAAGCTGTATTTACAGATGAAAAACAGCAAAGAGATGAAAATATGAGCCAAATTCGAGAAAAATTAGAAGAAGCATTTGCAGAAAATGAAGAATGGTTACCTCTTATTGCCGAAGCTCTTTATCAATATCAAAAGAAAACAGTTCGTAAAATGATCTTAAAAGATAAGAAAAGACCAGATGGACGTGATATGAATCAGATCCGTAAACTTCATGCAGAAGTGGATATTCTTCCTAGAGTACATGGTTCAGGAATGTTTTCACGTGGACAGACACAGATCTTAAATGTTTGTACATTAGCTCCATTATCAGAAGCTCAAAGATTAGATGGTCTTGATGTCAATGAAACTTCAAAACGTTATATGCACCATTATAATTTCCCATCTTATTCTGTAGGGGAAACAAAACCATCAAGAGGACCAGGACGTCGTGAAATTGGACATGGAGCTTTAGCAGAAAAAGCGTTGGTACCAGTGCTTCCATCAGAAGAAGAATTCCCATATGCAATTCGTACTGTATCAGAAACAATGGAATCCAATGGTTCTACTTCACAAGCCAGTGTATGTGCATCTAGTTTATCTTTAATGGCAGCAGGTGTTCCAATTAAGTCTGCAGTTGCAGGTATTTCTTGTGGTTTAGTGACAGGAGATACTGACGATGATTATATTGTATTGACTGATATTCAAGGATTAGAAGATTTCTTTGGAGATATGGACTTTAAAGTAGCTGGTACACATAAAGGGATTACAGCTATTCAAATGGATATTAAAATTCATGGTTTAACAAAACCAATCATTGAAGAAGCGATTGCTCGTACAAGAGAAGCTAGAATTTATATTTTAGATGAAGTCATGAATCCAGTTATTTCAGAAGCGAGAAAACAAGTTGGACAATATGCACCAAAGATTAGCCAAATTACCATTGAA
Source organism: Candidatus Scybalomonas excrementavium (assembly GCA_017694765.1). Classification (GTDB taxonomy): domain Bacteria; phylum Bacillota; class Clostridia; order Lachnospirales; family Lachnospiraceae; genus Scybalomonas; species Scybalomonas excrementavium. The sequence continues at coordinate 9,411 of JADIML010000081.1, read as the reverse complement.
CCAGATAAGATCAGTGAAGTAATTGGACAGCGAGGAAAAACAATTAATACGATCATTGAAGCAACAGGTGTTAAGATTGATATTGAAGATGATGGAAGAATCTCTGTTTGTGGTGTAGAACAAGAAAATATTGATAAAGCAGTCAATATGATTCGAATGATTGTAGAACCAGTAGAAGAAGGTAAGGTGTACGAAGGGAAAGTCGTGCGTATTATGCAGTTTGGAGCATTTGTAGAATTAGCACCAAATAAAGATGGATTAATTCATATTTCTAAATTATCAAAAGACCGTGTAGAAAAAGTAGAGGATGTTGTAAATATAGGCGATGATGTTCGTGTGAAAGTCATCGAAGTTGATAAAATGGGTAGAATTAATTTAAGTCTAAAAGATGTTGACTAAGTAGAGAGAAAAGCTGTTGTAGAGAAGCGTTACGGTCTTCCTGTAACAGCTTTTTCTTATCAACAGAATGGAAATCCCTAGCTTTTGCTACGGATGAGTAATTATATGAGTGGTAGAAATAGAGGAAAAACAATGAAAAAAAATAAATATCGACTTATACTCTTTGGAATTATTTGTTTATTGTTGATTAGTATGAATGGGTTAATGATTTATTCTATTTTAGAATTACAAAATACAGTCAAAAAACTTGATAAGAGTATGGGAAAAACACAAATAGAGTTAGAGTCACAAATTTCAAATCTTGGTGATAGTTTTAAAAAGACACTACAAGAACAAAATAGTTATATTTCTTCTTTTGAATTTATTTATGGAAATTTAAATGCCAAAACAGGTAAAATAGGTATTACCGTAAAGGTCATAACAAAAGAGAGTCAGCAAAATACTCGGCTATTTGTTACGTATGAAGAAGCACAAGGAAAAAGTCGTACGGTAGCAACTACAAGAAAATCCGATAACTTATTTGAAGCACAATTAACAATTCCTTATGATAAAGACTATCATATTGGAGTTTTAATAAAAGAAAATAGTATAACAAGACAAGAATATTTAGACTGGATTTATAATATTGGAAGCCAAATGCAATTACAAGTGACGGGTGCTTATTTAGATGGTGATTATAGTTATGATAAAGAAGATGAATTAAGTGTAAGTGGAACCGTACATCTTGATGTTTATAATCCAAATGATACCAATCCAATTCGTGGAATAGAAGATAATTATATTAAAGAAGTCAATGCCTATCTTTATGTCGATGGTATGGAACAGGCTGTTATTCCTATGGAACAAGATGAAAATACTTCAGGTGGAAATGAATATGTATGTGAACTTGATCAAAAAATTACATTTTTAGAAGGTCAGGAATTTGCATTAGCTGTTGAAATTGAAGATAATTTAGGATTTCATTATAAAACATATGCTCTACAAGGTAGCGCTGATCCAACTGGAGAATTAAATATTGATAATTATAATTATGGGTATGTAGAAATCACACCATAAAATCTGCTGATAATAAGGAGTCAGAAGCAGTAAAGGAATAAAATGAGTAGGAGTTGGTGATAAATGGAAGAAAAATCATTAATAGAAGAGGCAAAGAAAGCAAGAAAAAGGGCTTATACACCGTATTCAAAATTTATGGTAGGAGCTGCATTGCTTGCGAAAGATGGTACGGTCTATCATGGATGCAATATTGAAAATAGTGCATATTCTCCAAGTAACTGTGCAGAACGCACTGCATTTTTTAAAGCTATTTCAGAAGGCAAGAAAGACTTTGATAAAATTGCAATTGTAGGTGCATTAGAAGGAGTGGAAGAAAAAGATTGGGAATTTTGTTTTCCTTGTGGTGTATGTCGACAAGTTATGTTAGAATTTTGTAAACCAGATGAGTTTGAAATTCTTTTATGGAATGGAAGAGGAGAAATGAAAAAGTATACATTAGAAGAGCTATTACCTTGTGGCTTTTCTATGTAAAATAACAAAAAGAGTAGAAAGGAAGCGTAAAAAATATATGATAGAAATCCATCGGTTATCCAATGGAATACAAGTTGTTTTAGAGCCAATGGAGCATGTACATTCTGCTTCCATTGGGATTTATGTAAAGGTAGGCTCAGCTTATGAAACAAGAGAAAACAATGGTATCGCTCATGTTGTAGAGCATATGCTATTTAAAGGAACGAAAACAAGAACAGCAAAGGAACAAGCTACTGCATTTGCGAAAATTGGTGGAGATGTGAATGCCTATACTTCAAAGGAAGAAACTTGCTATTATGCTATGGTTTTAGATGAACATTTATATGAAGTCATAGAGCTTTTAGGGGATATGATTTGTAACCCTAGATTCGAGCCTAATGACTTAAAAAAGGAATTAGAAGTCATTTTAGAAGAGATTGATATGTATCAAGATTCCCCAGAAGATTTGGCTATCGAGCATTTACAAGAAATTAGTTTGCCAACTTCTCCACTTGGATATTTAATCTCAGGAAAGAAGGAAACTGTATCAAACTTTCAACGAGAACATGTTGTTTCCTTTATGGAAGATTTTTATACAGCAGAGCGTATAGTCATTTCTATTGCAGGTAATTTTCAGAAAAAAGAGATATTGGAGCTTTTAGAAGAGCAATTTGGAATGATAAAATCAATAGGAAGAAAATTTGTCAGGCAATCAGGCACATTTTCTCCTGCCTTTGCCTCCTTACATAAAGATACAGAACAGACACATGTAACGATTGGATTTATGGGAAGTGGTTATCAAAGTGAAGAAAAATATGCACAAATGGTTTTTGATCAATGTTTTGGTGATAGCGATGACTCAAGACTGTTCCAAAAGTTAAGAGAAGATTTAAGTCTTGTGTATTCTGTATATTCTTTTTGTAATACGTATGAGGAAACAGGTATTTTTCAAATTTATGGAGCTATGAATCAACAAAAAGTGGGACGATGTGTCCATGAGATTGGACTGATTTTACAAGATTTAAGAAAGAATGGAATTACAAAGGAAGAGCTTAGCTGTGCCAAAGAGCGAATACGTTCGGAATTATTAATGGGAATGGATTCTACAGAAAATCGCATGGGACAAAATGGAAAAAGTTTACTTTTATCAGGAACATTACAGACAACGTTGCAAGTTGTAGATCAAGTATTACGTGTGACGAAAGAAGATGTGGATCAATATATTAGAAAATATATAAATCCAAATAGTTCCAGTCTTGTGTTGGTAGGAAATCAAACACAAGAACAAGATGATATACTAAAAAAGATATGGAAAAACCAATATCAGTAGTTCATTTACCATTATGTTAAATAGTCGTGATCTTTCATAGAACATAAATAGAAACAAGAAGAGAAATGAATTAGAAGTAATAAAAAAGAAGGAGAATGATAAAATATGAAAAAGCCAGTATTAGTCATTATGGCGGCAGGAATGGGAAGTCGTTATGGAGGATTAAAACAAATCGATCCAATTGATAAACAAGGGCATATTATTATGGATTTTTCAATTTATGATGCCATTCAAGCTGGATTTGAAGAAGTTATTTTTATTATTAAAAAAGAAAATGAGCAAGATTTTAAAGCAGCCATTGGTAATCGAATGGAAAAACATGTTAAAGTGCATTATGTATTTCAAGAGTTAGATGATCTTCCGGAAGGTTTTGTCGTACCAGAGGAACGAAAGAAACCATGGGGAACAGGTCATGCAGTATTAAGCTGTCGCAACGTAATTGAAGGTCCGTTTGCTGTCATTAATGCAGATGATTACTATGGACAAGATGCCTATCGAGTTTTATATGATTATTTAATACATCATCAAGATGATGAAACGTATCGCTATTGCATGGTTGGCTATCAATTAGAAAATACCTTAACAGACAATGGACATGTGGCAAGGGGAATTTGTGAGATAGATAAAGACAATATGCTTATGACGATTCATGAAAGAACAAGAATTGAGAAAAGAGGAGAGGAAATAGTCTATACTGAAGATGACGGAGAAACTTGGGTTCCAATTGCTAAAGGTAGCACAGTTTCTATGAATATGTGGGGGTTCTCACAAAGCATGATGCAAGAATTACAAAATGCATTTCCACAGTTCTTACAAGAGAATATAAATAAAAATCCTTTAAAATGTGAGTATTTTCTGCCAACTGTTGTAGACCAGTTAATTCAAACAGGAAAAGCAACAGCTAAGGTACTTCTTTCTACTGCACGCTGGTATGGGGTTACATATAAAGAAGATAAAGCGTTTGTTGTAGAGGCAATTCAGAAGTTAAAAGATCAAGGTATATATCCACAAAATCTTTGGGAAGAAGAAAGATAGAAAAAGGACAATAAAAAGGAAAAAATTATAACAAAAAACATGTATAAAAACAAAAATTATGTTATAATAGAAAAGAAATAAAACACAAATAAAAAACAATAGGAAATACAGGAGGGAATGTTTATGGCAATTTTAGTAGCAGGTGGTGCAGGATATATTGGAAGTCATACATGTGTGGAGCTTTTAAAGGAAGGGTATGAAGTTGTAGTAGTAGATAATTTATACAACTCTAGTAAAGTAGCCCTTGATCGTGTAGAACAAATTACAGGAAAAAAAGTGATATTTTATGAGGCTGATTTATTAGATAAAGAAGCCATTGAAAAAATCTTTCAGGAGCAGAAAATTGAATCTGTAATACAGTTTGCAGGATTAAAAGCAGTTGGAGAATCTGTACAAAAACCATTAGAATATTATCATAATAATATTACTGGAACATTAGTTCTTTGTGATGTTATGAGAAAATATGGAGTAAAAAATATTGTATTTAGTTCATCAGCGACAGTATACGGAGATCCAGCATTTGTACCGATTACAGAAGAATGTCCTCTTTGTACAATTGCAGAAGTAACAAATCCTTACGGGCGTACAAAGGCAATGTTAGAGCAAATTCTTATGGATTTACATACAGCAGATCCAGAGTGGAATGTGATTTTACTCCGTTATTTTAATCCAATTGGTGCACATGAATCTGGCTTAATGGGAGAAGATCCAAAGGGAATTCCAAATAATTTAGTTCCTTACATTGCACAAGTTGCTGTTGGTAAGAGAGAATGTCTTGGTGTGTTTGGTGATGATTATGATACACCAGATGGTACAGGAGTTAGAGACTATATCCACGTTGTAGATTTAGCAGTGGGTCATGTAAAGGCAATTCAAAAATTAGAAAATAATGATGGTATTCATGTATATAATTTAGGAACAGGAAATGGATACTCTGTTCTTGAAGTTGTAAAAGCATATGAAAAAGCATGTGGTCATCCAATTAAATATGAAATCAAACCAAGAAGAGCTGGTGATGTAGCACAGTTATATTCCAATCCAGATAAAGCAAAAGAAGAACTTGGTTGGGTGGCAAAACGTGGCATCGATGAAATGTGTGAAGACTCTTTTAGATGGCAATCTAACAATCCAAATGGATACGAAGGATAATAAAATTTTAACAACAAAGGATAGAAATAGATAGGAAGGGTTCTACAATGAGCGATATTTTTTGTGAAGCAATTGTAAAAAAGAAAACGACAGCAAATGATTTATTAAAAAAAGGAATAGCGATTTTTATATCTGTTCTTTTAATATTATTAAGTATGGTATTTATTCCGTTTTTTTCTTTTATCATAGTAGTTGGTATCATCGTAATCGACTATTTCTTTTTTAAGCAACTGAATATAGAATTTGAGTATGCACTTACCATGAGTGAACTTGATATAGCAAAAATTATGTCAAAAGAGAAGAGAAAACATCTTATGACATTGGATTTAAAACAGGCGGATATTATTGGGCCAGTTGGACATCAAAAAGTAAAAGATTGTCTTTCTGAAAATATAAAGGTAATCGATTGCTCTTCAAGAGAAGAAAATCGTAACGTATATGCAGTTATTACAAAACAAGATGGAAAGGCGATTCAGCTTTTATTTGAACCATCAGAAACGATGATACAAGGTATTCGAAAACAATTACCATCAAAAACAATTTTAAATTAGCAAAAGCAATCGTATAAGCTAGTTGGTTTGAATTCCGTAGAATGTTAGACTATAAAGAGAAATGGTGTGTAGTCCACATTAGAACATTTATTAGAAAAAGAATAATTTCAAGAAAATCGTACATGATAATTTACAAATAAAGATAGAGTAAGAGGTAAATTATGTGTACAAGAAGTCAAGAATCATTCGATAATCGAATGGATAAAGAGAAAGAACAGGAAATACGTCAAGAAAAAGAAGAGAAAGATGATGCACGTATTAGTGAAATAGGTCAAGTAACATTAGATAATAATGAAAAGCAATATCGAATCCACCTTTTGAATATTATTGGAGAAGTGGAAGGGCATGAAAATTCCAATGCGTCACAAAAGACGACGAAATATGAGCATATCTTACCACAGTTGGCAATGATTGAAGATAATAAAGATATTGATGGTGTATTAATTTTATTAAATACAGTAGGTGGAGATGTGGAAGCTGGTCTTGCAATTGCAGAAATGATAGCATCATTAAGTAAACCAACCGTATCGTTAGTATTAGGTGGTGGTCATTCAATCGGAGTGCCTTTAGCAGTTTCTGCTGATTATTCTTTTATCGTACCAAGTGCTACGATGATGATACATCCAGTGCGTTCTGGAGGAATGTTTATTGGAGTGATTCAATCATATCGTAACATTGAGAAAATACAAGATAGAATTACAACATTTGTATCTAGCCATTCAAAACTTAGTAAAGAAAGAATGGAAACTCTTATGTTAGATACCTCACAATTAGTGAAAGATGTAGGAACTATGTTAGAAGGAAAAGAAGCAGTAGAAGAAGGTTTGATTGATGAAATTGGTGGTATCAAAGATGCTATGAAGAAGTTGCATGATATGATACTTAATAAGAAATAAAAGTCAAAAAGAAGGGGCTGCGCACGAAATAAGTAGTGCGACAAGCCCCTATTTCAATACAATTTTTATAGTATGGATATGATAGAAGTTTCTCATAATAAGTCATTTCCATACTATAAAAAAGGATTAATTATTTGTAATAATTGTTCCAATTTTTCCTTCAATGCCATCTAATGCTTTTGTAAGTTCTGTAATAATAGCACGACGATTTTCATGGTTTTCAACGAAAGTGATAGAAGCAGCTAACTTAGCTCCAGTTGTTTCTTTTGGAAAACTTTTATTTGCTACATATTCCTTTGCTTCCTGAACAGAAATCTGTTTTAAAATCTCTTCATTGGCACATCCTTCATGTAAAGTAAGATATTCAATACCAGATAAAATCATAAGATCATCTGCATCTAAACAATCTGCAAGAAGACTGCTTGTTAAATCTTTTTCAATAACAGCACTTGCCCCTTTTAAATGAGTATCTTGACGAAGAACAGGAATTCCACCTCCACCACAGGCAATAACAATATGACCTGCATCTACAAGGGAGCGGATTGCATCAATTTCAACAATTTCTTTTGGCTCTGGAGCGGCAATAATACGTTGGAATCCACCTTCAACTGGAACAACATGGTTGCCTTTTTTCTTTTCTTGTTCTGCTTCTTCTTCTGTGAGAATACGCCCAATCGTTTTTGTTGGTTGGAAGAAAGCATCATCATAAGGATCCACTGCTACTTGTGTAATAACAGTTACAACAGTTTTAAAAATTCCACGACGAAGAAGTTCTTCATGAATTGCATTTTGTAAATCGTAACCAATATAACCTTGGCTCATAGCAGAACAAACAGACATAGGAGCATTTGTATAATTGCCGTGGAGCTTTCCAAATTCATTCATAGCACGATGGATCATACCAACTTGAGGTCCATTACTATGAGAGATAACGACTTGATATCCTTGTTCCACTAAGTCAGAAATAGACTGAGCTGCTACTTTTACAGCAGACATCTGTTCAGGAAGAGTTACGCCTAATGCGCTATGACCTAGAGCTACAACAACCTTTTTTTTCACCATGATATATACCTCGTTTCTTTATAAAATATAATGTTACGTTCTAGTTTTATCTCCATAAATGGGATAACTCATTTAAAAGGAATAAATAGAAGAACAATAACATCTTTGTTTCAAATTATACAAGGAAGATTGTGGAAAAGCAATGAAAATGACTATTTACTTCTTTCAACATTAATAGTAAAATATTCTATAAAAGGATGAGGATATCCCTCATAAAACAGAAGAAACATTTGTTTCTTCTGTTTTTATGTCAGCTGAAAGGAGAAATAGGAAATGGCAGAAAAGAAAAAACGAACAACAGATTCTACAAAGACGAAAAAGTCAGGATCGGCCAGTTCCACCCAAAATAAAACAGGAAAAGGAAAGAAAACGACAAAAAATACGACCAAAACAACAAAGCAAAAAACAGCAGATTTTGGAGCATTTCATGGAGAAATTATTGTAATTGTATCAATTGTTCTTATGTTATTTTTGTTTCTAAGTAATTTTTCTATTTGTGGAAAACTTGGAAATATGCTAAGTGGCGTATTTTTTGGAATCTTTGGAGGAATCCAATATGTATTACCAGTGCTTGTATTTTTAGCCATATCATTGTTAGTGTCCAATGCTTTTAGTAGCCTAGCAATTAAAAAGGTAATTCTTGGAGCAGTAAGTGTTATTAGTATTTCAGCTTTTTGGCAATTGGCAAGTGGAGTTGAACTAAAAACGGCAGTTGGTGGCTATCAGTATGCCTCTGCAAGACATAGTGGTGGAGGATATATAGGAACTGCAATTAGTAACTTTCTATCTCAATATTTAGGGACAGTTGGTGCCTATTTATGTATGATTGCAATTTTACTAATTTCTATCGTACTGATTACAGAACATTCCTTCTTATCGCTTGTAAAAAAAGGAAGTAATAAAGTGGCAGATAATGTCAAAGCAAGCAGTGTTGTTGCAAAGAAAAATTTAGAAGAAATTCGTGAACAAAGAAGAATACAAGCACAGCAAAGACAAGAAGCAAAAGCATTATTAAAAGAAGAGGAACGTAAAAACTTAATTAAAGATCCAGAACTTTATAAAAAGACTATGGTACTTCCAGAAGGTTCTATTCTTCCACAAAGTAGCCCGATTTTAAGCAATAAAGTTCCAAAGAAGACGAATACAATACCAGAGATTCGAGAACTTCACTATGATAGTTCTAAGATGAATTTTGAACTTGAAAAAATGGCAAAAGAAGAAGATGAAAGAAAGAAAGTAGCACCAAACTTTCATCTGCTATATGAAGATGAAGCAAGCCAAGGTGGAAAGGACGAAACAGAAATTTTGGTGGAACAACAACATCCAAAGAAGGAACAAGAAAGTCAAGTTCATTTGAATCGTGAAATAGAAGAACCAATTGTAAAAGAACCAGTGCTGGAACATACAAGTAGAGAAGAAGTTCAACCGGAAGAAAGTTCCGTTTCAAAAACAGATTGGACTAAGAAGCAAGGAAGAAGAGAAG
>JADIML010000080.1 GCA_017694765.1 Candidatus Scybalomonas excrementavium | reverse complement strand
GCAGAAGAAAGAACGATTCAGATGTTAAATATCTATGCAGATTTCTGTGAAGAAGTACTTGCTATGCCGGTTGTAAAAGGACAAAAGACAGAAAAAGAAAAATTTGCAGGTGCAGAAGCAACTTATACAATTGAAGCGTTAATGCATGATGGAAAAGCATTACAGTCTGGTACAAGCCATAACTTTGGAGATGGATTTGCCAAAGCATTTGGAATTCAATTTACAGATAAAGATAACAAATTAAAACATGTATTCCAGACATCTTGGGGAATGACAACTCGTTTAATCGGTGCCATTATTATGGTTCATGGAGATAATTCAGGTCTTGTTCTTCCACCAAGAATTGCTCCAACACAAGTGATGATTATTCCAATTATGCAGAAAAAAGAAGGCGTTCTTGAAAAAGCAGAAGAGTTAAGAAGTCTTTTAGCTTCCAACTACCGTGTAAAAGTAGACGATTCAGATAAGAGTCCAGGATGGAAATTTAGTGAGCAAGAAATGCGAGGAATTCCAATTCGTATTGAAATTGGACCAAAAGATATTGAGGCAAATCAAGCTATTATTGTACGTCGTGATACAAGAGAAAAGATTCAAGTATCACTTGATGAATTAGAAACAAAAGTTGGAGAAGTATTAGAGCAGATTCAACATGATATGTTTGAACGTGCAAAAGCACATAGAGAAGAGCATACAGTAGTGGCTCATAATTGGGATGAATTTGAAGAAGCTATTAAAGAACAAAAAGGATTTGTAAAGGCAATGTGGTGTGGCTGCAGAGAGTGTGAAGAATCCATTAAAGAAAAAACAACAGCAACAACACGTTGTATGCCATTTGAACAAGAAAACTTAGGAGATACTTGTGTTCACTGTGGAAAACCAGCTAAAGCAATGGTTTATTTTGGAAAGGCTTATTAAAAAGAAAAAAGTCTAGACAATATGCCATACTATGTTAGAATAGTAAGAAAGGGACAAGTTTATGTGTATATCAAATAGGATAGACATAGAGCTTGTCCTTTCTTAAGTTCCTTTTGCTCGAATTCTTATAGAAAGAAAATGAAGAGTTGCACGTTCTATAAAGAAAGAATAGAAAAGGAAGGAAAGAAAGAGTAAGATATAAAAATAAGATAAGGAAGGTGGATCTATGAAATTAATGCTACATTATCTAAAGCGATACAAACTACTTTTTGTCTTAAATGTAATTTCTGTATTTGGATTTGCTTTAGTGGAACTTGGAATTCCAACTCTTATATCAGATATGATTGATCATGGTGTACAAAACCAAAATGAATCTTACCTTGTACAAATGGGAATTAAAATGGCAATCATATCAATTATTGGAGTGTGTGGAACGATTTTACTTGGATATTGTTCTGCAAAAATTTCAACATCCGTTACAAGAGATATTCGACAAGATGTATTTAATAAAGTGCAAACATTTTCTCATAGTGAAATGAATGAGTTTGGTGTTGCGTCTTTAATTACAAGAACCAATAATGATGCATTTCAAATTATGATGTTTTTAAATATCATTCTAAAAACAGCATTATTGACACCTGTTATGATGGCAGTTAGTTTTACTTTGACAACAATTACATCGATAAAATTATCGCTTATTATTGTTTCAACTGTTCCTATTATTATCTTAGGAGTTATATTAGTTGCCAAAATTTCAACTCCAATTAGTGAAAAACAACAATCATCTTTGGATGGAATTAACCGAATTTTTCGTGAAAACTTGACAGGAATTCGTGTCATTCGTTCTTTTAATAATGAACAACATGAAACAGAGAGATTTGATGAGGAAAATGTGATTTTCATGAATCAGTCCAAGAAATTATTTAAGCTCATGTCCTCAACAGAACCAGTCTTTTTTCTCTTTATGAATTTATCTTCTTTATTGATTTATTTTACTGCGAGCCATTTAATTAATGATGGAGCTTTGCAAATAGGAAAAGTAGTAGCATTTATGGAATATTTATTCCATGCGATGTTTTCTGTTTTACTATTTTGTATGGTATTTATGATGTATCCAAGAGCCAATGTATCTGCAAAGCGTATTGAAAAAGTATTAAATTCCAAATCTAGTATTCAAAATGGAGATGAGAAAGAACAAGAAGAAGAGAAACGTTCAGTCGTATTTGAGCATGTAGATTTTGTTTATCCAGATGGAGAAGAGGCAGTTTTAAAAGATATTTCTTTTGAAGCAAAAGAAGGAGAAACGATTGCTTTTATTGGAAGTACAGGATCTGGAAAGAGTACATTAATTCAATTAATTCCAAGATTTTATGATGTGAGCAGTGGGCGAATTTTAATGAATGGAGTTGATGTGAAAGATATGGATTGTCAGAAACTCCGCAATAAAATTGGGTTTGTACCACAAAAAGCGAACTTATTTAGTGGAACCATTGAAGAAAATATTCGGTTTGGAAAAACAGATGCAACGATGGAAGAAGTAGTCCAGGCGGCGAAAGTAGCACAAGCCTATGATTTTATTATGGAAAAGCCACTTCAATTTAAAGAAAAGATTGTAGAGGGAGCGACAAACGTATCAGGTGGACAACGCCAAAGATTATCAATTGCAAGAGCACTTGTACGGAAACCAGAGATTTATATTTATGATGATTCGTTCTCAGCACTAGATTTTAAAACAGATGCGAAACTACGTGGAGAATTGAAAAAACAAAAAACAAATGAAATTGTATTTATCGTTGCTCAACGTGTATCTACGATTATGGATGCAGATAAAATTATCGTATTAAATGAAGGAAAAATAGTTGGAGCTGGAACTCACAAAGAATTATTAAAAAATTGTAGGATTTACTATGAGATTGCAGCATCTCAACTAAGTGAGGAGGAATTGCAATATGAAGGATAAAATCAGTTGGACAACATGTATCAAACAGTTTTTACGGTATGCATCTCCTTATGGTTATAAGTTAATTTTAGCAATTTTAGCCTTAATTTTTTCAAATGGAATCTATGCAATGAATCCAAGCATTGAAGGTTCTATTACAACCCAATTAATGAAAGATGTAGAAGAGATTTCAAAGGGAGTAGAAGGTGCTCATATTCATTTTGATATTGTTCTTAAAATTATTGGTATTTTAATTATTTGCTATCTCACAAGGGCAGCTATGATTCTTGTATCCAATTTTTTATTGACCAATGCCATTCAAAGTATGATGCATGATTTAAGAAATGCTTTACAAAGAAAAATTCAAAGATTACCAGTCCGCTACTTTGATAATCGTGCTTTTGGAGATGTATTAAGTACAGTGACCAATGATGTCGATACTCTAAGTAATGGATTACAGCAAACATTTACAAAGGCGATTACAGGATTTTTAACCTTTTTATTAGCATTTGTTATGATGTTTCGCATTAATTGGAAAATGGGAGCACTTGCATTGATTATTCTTCCATTGACTGCTTTAATTACTAAGATATTTGTTGGAAGATCTCAAAAGTTATTCCAGTTACAACAAACAAATGTAGGAGAATTAAACGGAAAAATTACAGAGTTATATGGTGGCTTTAATGAAATTATTCTCTATAATAAACAAGAAGATGTAAAAGAGCAATTCAAAGAAGTAAATGAGCGTATGGCACAGTCTGCTTTTAAGGCACAGTTTGTCTCTTCATTAATTTCTCCATTTGTATCATTAGTAACCTATCTAACGATTGGTGCTGCCTCTGTTGTCGGATGTATCTTTGTTATGCAAGGTTCTATAACTGTTGGGAGTTTACAAGCATTTATTCGTTATATTTGGCAAATAAATGAGCCACTTTCTCAAGTTTCCCAATTATCTGCTCAAGTACAAGCATCTTTTGCTGCTATGGGAAGAATCTTTACATTATTAGAAGAGGAGGAAGAAGCACAAGAAGGTACGGCTTCTATCGTTCCAGAAGAAATGAAAGGCAATGTATCCTTTGCCCATGTTCAATTTGGGTATGGAGAAGATCTTCTTATGAAAGATGTCAATTTTCATGTAAAGAGTGGTCAAATGGTAGCTATTGTAGGACCAACTGGAGCTGGAAAAACAACTTTAATGAATCTATTATTGCGATTTTATGATGTAAAAGGTGGTTCGATTAAAATTGATGGAGTCGATATTCGAGATATGGATCGAGGAAAATTACATTCCTTATTCTCCTTAGTATTACAAGATACATGGCTATTCCATGGAAGCATTTATGAAAATATTCGATATGGGAATTTAAATGCGAGAAAAGATGAAGTAATTGATGCTGCTAAAATGGCTAATGTTCATCACTTTATTCGTACATTAAGCCATGGTTATGATTCGATTATTAATGAAGACGCCAATAATATTTCTCAAGGAGAAAAACAACTTTTAACAATAGCACGTGCAATTTTAAAAGATCCTCAAATTTTGATTCTTGATGAAGCAACTTCTTCTGTTGATACAAGATTAGAGCGTATGTTACAAGATGCCATGCAAAAAGTTATGAAAGGCAGAACTTCTTTTGTCATTGCCCATCGCCTATCAACGATTAAAAATGCAGATTTAATCTTAGTTATGCAAGATGGAAATATTATCGAACAAGGAACCCATGAATCTTTATTAGAACAAAAAGGATTTTATGAACAACTTTATCATTCGCAGTTTGCTAATGGAGAAATTGAGTCATAAATAATAAGGAAGTCGTTACGAAGAAGCTATTTCTTAGTGGCGGCTTTTTCTTTCATAAGAGGGTGTTTATGTTTTTATTTATGAGAGGAGTAGTTGCTTATAAAATTGGGGAGAGTTCTACTCTTGTAATTCCATTTTAAATGGGTATAATAGAGAATATACATAAGTGGTAAGAAAACTGGGGTGGTTACAATACGATGTATATTTTGGAATTTAAATAAGAAAAATCTAGTAACAGTAGTACAAGAGGAAATAGGATATTCTATTGCTACAAAATTTGAAATGGTAGTACCTGTATTGGATAATGATGGATACAGTTTTCATTATGTATTCAAATCTAGAAAAAATGATCCAGTTGCAATAACAGTAGGAAGTAATATGAAAGACAATATAGATTGTTTAGAGCAAATTATGTATGTGAAGATAAGGAAGAATTTATCCATGTACTAAAAGAAATTTTGTCTTCTCCTGATGTAATAGAAGTTATAAAATACTATATGCAAAGTCGAGAATTTAGCCTCTTGTGAAACGTATAAGTATTCTTTTAGAAGGGAGAATATTATTGGAAGAACAAAAAGAAAAAAGATATTATACAACAGGAACTTTTGCTAAAATGGCATCGGTAACTGTTCGAACAATTCGGTATTATGATAAACAAAATATTTTAAAACCAAGTTACATGAGTGAAGCTGGGTATCGTCTTTATACGGATGAGGATTTTGTAAAATTACAAAGAATTTTAGCGTTAAAATACTTAGGATTTTCCTTAGAAGAAATTCGTATGATGCCATTACAAAGTGGAGTAGCTGATATGGAAGAGTCATTTCAATTACAACTAAAATTGATTCGTCAAAAGAAAGAACATTTAGAACAAATGGAGCAAGCTCTTTGTGAAGCACAGACATTGTTACAAAAAACAAAACATGTAGATTGGGATGAAATTTTACACTTAATTCATTTGTTACAATTAGAAAAGAGTATTGTGGAACAATATAATCGTGCTACGAATTTAGATATTCGAATTGAACTTCATAGAAAATATTCAACAAATCAAAAAGGGTGGTTTCCTTGGATTTATGAACAGTTACCTCTTAAAGAATCTGAGAAAATTTTGGAAATAGGATGTGGGAATGGAGAGCTATGGCTGAATACAAAATACGAGGATATAGAAGGAAAACAGATTTTTTTGACAGATATTTCAAAGGGAATGGTTCATGATGCTAAGATACTATTAGAGCAAAAGGAATTAGAGTTTCAATATCAAGTGATGGATGCACAAGATATTACATGGAAAAAAGAACAATTTGACTTGGTTATTGGAAATCATGTTTTGTTTTATATGAAAGATAGAAAAAAAGCACTGTCTGAAATTACAAGAGTTTTAAAAAAACAAGGTGTTTTTATTGCAAGTACCTATGGAAGAGAGCATATGAAAGAAATTACAGAAATGGTACAGGAATTTGACAGTAAGATTCGTCTGTCAGATGTGCAGTTATTTGAGCAGTTTGGAATAGAAAATGGAGAAGAACAATTAAAAGAATATTTTAGTGATGTTAAATTTGTAAAATATAAAGATTCTTTAGTCGTAGATAAGGCAGAGCCAATTGTGCAATATGTGTTATCTTGTCATGGGAATCAGAGGGAATGTTTAGATGGAAAGACCGAACAGTTTCAAGCATTTTTAGAAGAGAAGATAAAAAAACAAGGAGCCATTTCGATTACAAAATCAGCAGGTATTTTTCTTTCAAGAAAGGTATAAACAGAAACTTTTTCAGTAAAATTTTAGAAAAAAGAACTTGCGAAAAAGAATATAACGTGGTAAAGTAAAGAAGCCTACATAAAAAAGTAGGCACTCTGGAGAGTCTTCATAAAAGAAGCGCCGAAGGTGTACGGCAAAAAAGTGATGGACTTACACTTTTTTGTTAATCTCTCAGGCAAAAGGACAGAGCATATCAAAAAATGCAAATGTTCTACTCTTTAGAGGGCTGATAACTATCAGCTCTTTTTTTTCATTTCATTGGGAAATAGGATATATGTACGAAAATATTAGAATTCCATGAAATGAAAAAGCACTATAGGTATAGAGTGTGTATCAATGAGATAGGAAGAGAAGGAATCACTGTCTTATATTCACACAGTGTTAAAATAAGGAGGAGAAAACAATCATGGAAACAATATTAAGTCTAGTCAATTCAATGAACAATCTATTATGGAATTCATTGCTCTTAGTGCTACTTTGTGGTACGGGTATCTTTTTTACCATTCGGTTAAAATTTATCCAAGTAACAAAATTAAAAGAAGGTTTTCAGCTAATTTTTGGTAATTTTAGTTCTAATGGTTCCAAAAAGCATGAAAGAAAGGAAGGAGAAATGACTCCATTTCAAGCACTTGCAACGGCGATAGCTTCCCAAGTAGGAACAGGAAGTTTGACAGGTGTTGCAACAGCGTTAATTGGTGGAGGACCAGGAGCTATCTTTTGGATGTGGGTTAGTGCTTTTTTTGGAATGGCAACGATTTATTCAGAAGCAACATTGGCTCAAAAGTATAAAACAACCATAGACGGAGAAGTGACAGGAGGTCCGGTTTATTATATACAACAAGCATTTCATGGAAAGGCTGGGAAAATGCTTGCAGCTAGCTTTGCTGTGCTAATTACATTAGCTCTTGGGTTTATGGGGAATATGGTACAATCCAATTCCATTGGGACAGCGTTTTCAGAAGTATTTGGAAATAGGAACATTCACGTTTCTCCAGTTGTAATTGGAGTTTTAACAGCAGCTTTATCAGGATTTATTTTTTTAGGAGGAACAAAGCGTTTAGCATCTGTTGTGGAGAAGTTTGTTCCATTTATGGCATTTGTTTATATTATTGGAAGTTTGGGGCTTATTGTTAGCCATATCTCTGCATTTCCAGAAGCACTTAAGATGATTTTTGTATCAGCTTTCCAACCAAAAGCTATATTAGGAGCAGGAGCAGGTATTACAGTAAGAGAAGCAATTCGTTTTGGAGTAGCAAGAGGACTATTTGCCAATGAAGCTGGTATGGGTTCCACACCACATGCTCATGCAAGGGCAAAAGCAAAAAATCCTCATGAACAAGGATTAGTTGCTATGGTAAGTGTTTTTATCGATACATTTATCGTACTAAACTTAACTGTTTTTGCAATTTTAACAACAGGAGTATTGGACAGTGGCAAAGAAGGGATTGCTTTAACACAACTTGCTTTTATGAAAAGTTTTGGTTCTCTAGGGGATATTTTTGTGGCAGTTTGTCTCTTTTTCTTTGCCTTTTCTACAATATTAGGATGGCATTTTTTCGGAAAAGTCAATGTAGAATATTTATTTGGAAAAAAATCTGGAAAAATTTATTCATTACTTGTGCTTGTTTTTATTATTATAGGCTCAAGTTTGAAATTAAACTTTGTGTGGGCGCTTTCAGATTTATTTAATGGACTAATGGTAATCCCAAATGTATTAGCATTATTAGCATTAAGTGGAGTGGTAGCTTTTATCTATAAAAAGTATGGGAGTAAGCAGAGAATAGAAGAGGAAAAGCAAACGCAAGAAAGTACGGCGTTAGAATAAAAAAGGGATTGTCTTTTTTTCATTCCATTGTTATACTAAAATCCATAAGAATAAAAGTTTGGATGACGGATTTGGGAGAGACTGTACATACAGCACCGAAGGGGAAATACACACATAAACTCTCAGGTAAAAGGACCGAATCTTGACAAAACTCTGGAAAGCATAGCACCCAAGAAGCAATCGGGAAACCGAGAATCTTTCAGGTACCAATACAGAGGTGTAATGATAGTGTCGATCTATGTTACTATCATTACACCTTTTTTCTTTCATAGGAAATACCTTGTTACATTAATTGGTAAAATTGCCGTTTCCTATGAAAGAAAAAAGCACTACGTGCGAAGTATGCGCAGGTCGCAATGGGAAAAATTTTACTTCGTAAACTGCGACCGCGCGACAAAGTGTACGTTGCTAGAAGTTCTCGAAAGTCGCGAAGAGTGTGCTATCTACAAGAAAAAAGATAATGGAAGGTGATTGAGTGGATATTTTAGAAGCAATTGGAGTTTTTGCTTTTGCAATTTCAGGCGCAGTAGTAGCCATGGAAGAAAAGTTTGATCTCTTTGGAATTTATGTAATGGCTGCTATTACAGCTATGGGAGGAGGGATTTTAAGAGATGCTATTTTAAATGAAGGACTCCCTTTATTTTTTACAAGTGAATGGACATGGGGAGTTATTTTTCTGGGAGGAAGTTTTGCTATTTTTCTTCGTAAAAATGTATTAAATCAAATGGTTTTTGTTACTATTGATGCCATTGGACTTGCAGCCTTTGCGATTTCGGCAGCAGCAAGTATGATACAATCTGGACAAAATACAATGGTTATATTATTTGCTGCCTGTGTGACAGGTGCAGGTGGAGGAATGGTTCGAGATATCATCGTAAATCGAAAACCTGCTATTTTTTGTTATGATATTTATGCAGTGGCAGCTGTCGTTGGAGGAATAGCACTCATTTGTTTCCAGCATTTTTATGAAATGAGCATTGCGATACTTGTGTCTTGGACGATTACATTTATGATACGTATGTTTTGTTTTTGGAAAAAAGTTCATTTACCACGAGTGCATGTCAAAATATCAACAGAATAAAGAGTGGATAAAACAGCAGCTTATTTGGTCATTGCCAATTGGAAGAATACCAAGGATAGAATTATACTTTGAAAAGTTAGAGGAAGGAAGAATGTTAGAGTGGTTATTAAGTTGAAGAAAAGAAGTAGTATTTTATAAAGAAGTAAAGTGTTTTTTATATTTTTATAATAAAGTAAATATGCAAGAAGGGAATAAGGACAGAAATCATAAGAAAGGATTTTTGTCCTAATTTTTTTATGTTAGGAGGAAAATAAGAATGAAAAAAAGAGAAATTGCACAGTTTCGTTATTACCAAATGGAAGAAGATGAAATTGTATTAGCATTAATTGGAAGGGAATGGATTCGAGAATATGGAAAAGATGTAGATTATTTGCATTAT
Organism: Candidatus Scybalomonas excrementavium; assembly: GCA_017694765.1. Lineage (GTDB taxonomy): Bacteria > Bacillota > Clostridia > Lachnospirales > Lachnospiraceae > Scybalomonas > Scybalomonas excrementavium. The sequence goes on along the minus strand of JADIML010000080.1, from coordinate 11,066 downwards.
CACAACTATTTAGAAATTGGGATTTGTTACGCAGGAAAAGGAGATGTTATATTAGGAGAAAAAACTTATCCGTTTGAAGCAGGGAGTATTATGATTATTCCACCATATTTTTTGCATACAACAAATTCTATCAAAGGGACAAAGGTATATTGGGAATGGTTTTATTTTGATGTGGAAACGATTCTTAGCGAACAGTATGATACCAATATGATAAAAGCAAAGTATCTAAAGCAAAAAATTTATGAAAAGTCACATTATATGAATGTACAAAAAAATGAAAAATTAAAAAGAATTTTAGAATTGATTCGTTTAGAGTGTTTGGAAAAGGTAGAGTTTTATCAAGAATCATTAAGGGGACTTACACAAACATTACTTGTTGAAATTATTCGTATCAATGCAAAAGAAAAGGAAAATTATGAAAAAAATATGTTTCTAGCACCAGCGATTCAATATATAGAAGAGCATTTTTTTGAAGAGATTTATATTCCACAATTAGCAGAAGTTTGTAATATGAGTGAGAGTTATTTTCGAAAATTATTTGTTAGTAGTATACATATGAAACCCATTGATTTTATTAATTTTGTACGAATACAAAAAGCATGTCATCTAATCAAAAGAACAGAAAAATCCATGGAAGAAATCGCATATCGAGTAGGGTTTGGAACTATATCTACTTTTAATCGAAATTTCAAGAAACTATTTGGAATATCGCCATATCAATGGAAAAAATCAAACGAAAATCGAGCAGATAATTTGAAACATTATAGAATAAGTGCACATAAAGGATGGTGAAAAAAAGCGAATTTGCACAGTTTTGTATTGAAACTAACAACAAAAAAGTGGAAAATTTGATATAATGTTCATATATCCGTTGTAAACTGTGTAAAAATTGTGCACAATAAACAGTGAATTGGGGTAAAAATGATATGGAGGATTATGGAAATGAAAAAAATTATAACATTTTTATTGACTATGAGTATGGTATTTTCTTTGGCTGCATGTGGGCAGGGTTCTGGCGATAATGTCGAAGGAAAACAAGGTGGGGAAGAGAAAAACGAACACACATTAACTGTTTGGGCATGGGATAAAGCATTTAATATATATGCAATGGAAGAAGCTGAAAAGATTTATCAAAAAGAAGATCCTGATTTTAAGTTAAATATTGTAGAAGTTTCATGGGACGATATGCAAACACAGCTAGGAACTATATTATCTTCTGGAAATTATAGTGAATTACCAGATATTTTGTTAATGCAAGACTTCGCCTATCAAAAGTATGTTATGACATATCCAGATTTTTTTACAGACTTAACTGAATCTGGAATTCCATTTTCTGAGTTTCCAGAAGGAAAATTAGGAAGCTCTATGGTAGATGGAAAAAATTATGGAGTTCCTTTTGATAATGGAACAGAGATAGCTGCTTATCGTACTGATATTTTAAAAGAGGCTGGATATACGTTAGATGATTTAACAGATATTGATTGGAATGAATTTCTTAAAATTGGAAAAGATGTATTAGACAAAACAGGCTATTCATTATTATCTGTTCCAGCAACTTCTTCTGATTTTATACTTCAAATCGTACAATCTGCAAAAGGAGGCATTTGGAACGAAGATGGAAGTCCAAACTTTGTAGAGAATGAGCTGTTAAAGAAAAGTATGAGTATTTATAAAGAGTTATTAGATACAGGTGTTATGACAAGAGGAAATAGCTGGGATGAATACATAGCGACTTTTACAAGTGGAAAGACAGCGGGTGTTATTAATGGGTGCTGGATTTTAGCAAGTGTGGAAACTGCAAAGGAACAAGCAGGAAATTGGGGTGTAACGAATATGCCGTCCTTACCAGATGTACAAGAAGCAACGCATTATTCTAGCCAAGGTGGAGCTTCATGGGGAGTTACAACAAATTGTAAAAATCAAGAATTAGCTGTTGATTTTCTCAAGAAAACCTTTGCTGGTAGTATAGAGTTATATGATACGATTCTTCCTAGCTCAGGGGCTCTTGCGACATGGAGTCCAGCTGGAGAAAGTAAAGTCTATACAGAACCACAAGATTTTTATGGTGGAGAAGCAATTTTTGAATTGATTACTGACTTTGCTACGAAAACCCCAACATTTGAAACAGGAGTTTATTATACAGAAGCAAACGATGCTCTCGCTGTTGCTGCTACAAATATTTGTTCAGGAGGAGACGTTGATCAAGAACTAAAAACAGCACAAGATACGGTTTCATTTAATATGGGAAATTAAGAACAAGGATGAAGGAGCTATTGCAAGAGACTTCTTTGCAATGGCTCTTTTTCTTATGATAAAAGGAGATGTAGAAATGAATTTAAGAATGAAACAAAAGTTAATGGGTTGGCTTTTTTTAGTACCAGCAGTTGCTTTGATAATTTGTCTTAGTTTGTATCCAGCGATACAAGCATTACTTATCTCATTTAAAACTGGTACAGGAGTTAATATGCACTGGAATGGATTTGGAAATTATTTGCGAATTTTTGAAGATAAAGTATTTCTACAATCCATTAAGAATTGCTTTTTTTATTTGATTATACAAGTTCCAATTATGCTGATTCTTGGAATGATATTGGCAGTTTTATTAAATAAGCCAAATTTAAAATTTAAAGGGGCGTTTCGAACTGCCATATTTTTACCTTGTGCTACATCTCTTGTAGCTTATGCGATTATCTTTCGCTCTCTTTTTGCAACAGAGGGATTTATTAATTCTGTTTTAATAAAAATAGGAATTTTAGAAAGAGGGTATAATTTCTTATCAGAACCTACCAGTGCTAGAATTGTCATTATTATTGCTTTGATTTGGAGATGGACAGGATATAATATGGTATTTTATTTAGCTGGATTACAAAATATAGAATCTTCTATTTATGAAGCGGCACGCATCGATGGAGCGAATATAGTTCAGACTTTTTTTAAGATTACAGTACCACTTTTAAAGCCTACGATTTTATTAACCGTTATTATGTCTACAAATGGAACTTTACAGTTGTTTGATGAATCAGTCAATTTGACCAATGGTGGACCTGCTAATGCAAGTATTACAATGTCACACTATATTTTTAATAAAGCATTTTTAGGTGTTCCAAACTTTGGATATACATCAGCTATGTCTTTTATCATTTTAATTATGGTAGCAACATTAGCGTTTTTGCAAATGAAAGTAGGTGATAAGCGTGACTAGAAGAAGTTCAAATATTCTTACATACATCTTTTTGACAATTGTTTCTTTCGTATCCATTTTTCCTCTTATATGGATGTTAATTGCAACTACGAATCGTAGTGTTGATATTGTAGCTGGGAAATTAACAATTGGAACAAAATTTTTGGAAAATTATCGGAACTTAATGGTATCGCAAGATTTATGGAATTTCTTTGGAAACTCAGTAAAATATTCTATTTTAACAACAGTATGTTCGTTATTTATTTGTTCTCTTGCAGGATATTCATTTGAAATTTTTCATGATAAAGCAAAGGATATATTGTTCAAATTGATTTTAATGACTATGATGTTGCCATTTGTTGCACTAATGGTACCATTATTTCAAATGTTTTCAAAACTGAATCTATTAAATTCTACATTAGGATTTTTATTGCCATCATTATCGACTCCATTTTTAATTATGATGTTTCGCCAATGTGCAAAATCTTTTCCAGTGGAAATTATTGAGGCAGCTCGTATTGATGGATTAAATGAATTTCAAATTTTCTTTAAAATGTTTGTACCAACGATGAAATCAACGTATGCGGCAGCCACAACGATTACTTTTATGAATGCGTGGAATAACTATTTATGGCCAAAAGTAATTATGACAAAAAGTTCCTCTCAAACAATGCCAATGATGTTATCTAGTTTAACATCGGGATATGTGACAGATTATGGAATGTTGATGTTAGCTGTACTTCTTACAACAATTCCAACGGCTATTGTATTTTTTGTTTTACAAAAGAACTTTGCAGAGGGAATTACAGGGGCAGTGAAGTAAGAGTTATATATTTTGTTGCGCTAAATTGCGCAAAATAACGAGGATAATTGTCATAATATATAAAAAATAATTATAATATTGATTAAATTTGTTCAATTGACTGAAAAAATATATAATGATACAATAGAAATACAGAACAACCGATTGCGCAAAGCATCAAGGAGGCAGATAAAATGAGTGAACAGCAGAAGAAAAATTCACAGAAAAAGATAACAATTGATGCAATTGCAAAAGAGCTTGGATGTTCAAAAACTACAGTTTCTAGAGCATTATCTGGAAAAGGTAGAATCAGTGATAGAATGCGAAACCAAGTCCTTGCATATAGTGAGCAATGTGGTTATAAGCCAAATAGTTTAGCAAAAGGATTAGCGAATTCTAGAACCTATAATATTGGAGTTGTACTGCCAAATGATCAAGATTTGAATGAAATTCCATTTTTTCAAAATTGTCTGTTAGGAATTTGTGAGATTGCTTCAGATATGGGGTATGATGTAGTTGTAACAACTGTTCATACAAGTGATATTTCTAGATTAAGAAACATTATTGAAAAAGGTAAAGTCGATGGAATTATTTTAACAAGAACTCTTGTTAACGATCCTTGTGTGGAATATTTACTAAAACAATCGCTCCCATTTCTTGTAATTGGAAGTTATCATAATGCAAAGGTTTTGCAAATTGATAACCATCATGTAGAAGCATGTAGAGAGTTGACATCACTTTTATTAACAAGAAGAGCAAATAAAATTGCTTTTATTGGGGGAAATCTTGAACATATGGTAAGTCAAAAGAGGTTTGCAGGTTTTAAAGAAGGAATGATTCTTCATCAACAAAAACTAAAAGACGACTTTGTGTTTTTAAATTGCAATACAAAAATTTTAGTAGATCAAGCTGTAGAGAAAGCTTTATCAAACCAAGCAGATTGTATTCTTTGTATGGATGATAAAATTTGTGGACAGGTATTGATGAAGTTGAATGAAGAACATTTATCGATTCCAAGAGATGTAAAAGTTGCATCTTTTTATGATAATTTATTTTTACAATGTCATAATCCACCAATCACTTCTCTTCAATTTGATGAGAGAGAACTAGGGAGGGTAGCATGTAAGATGGTATTAGATGCACTTCTTGGAAAGGAAATCCAGAGTAAAGTTTATCTAGGGTATGAAATTGTGTTAAGACCATCAACAAAACAAAGTAGGCTTTTATCATGATAAGGAGGAAGGAAAAATGAGAAAAAGATTAGTAAGTGTGATGATGTGTACAGTAATGGCAACGATGCTTTTTGCAGGGTGTGGAGGCAACTCTTCAAAGAGCACAACTGCTGACAATGTCCAAGGAACTGAACAAACAGGTGGAAGTGATGAATTAACAACGGATGAGATTACATTAAAGGTTTGGGAGTCTTCTGGTCAGACAGAGGAATTTATAAAACAAGCGGGAGAAGCATTTACCAAATTACATCCAAATATCACGATTGAGTATGAAAACGTGGAAGTTGGAGATGCGAATACACAGATCGCATTAGATGGTCCTGGTGGCGTTGGTGCGGATGTTTTTGCCACACCAAGCAATACAATTGGGGGACTTGTAGCAGGTGGACATATTCTTCCACTTGATAACGAGGATGATGTAAAAGGACAGGTAGCAGCATCTTGTGAGGCAGCTGTTACATATGATGGAAAAATTTATGGATATCCAGTATCCGATGAAACATACGCTCTTTTTTATAACAAAGATTTAGTGAAAGAAGTGCCAACTACATGGGAAGAAATGGAAAAATTCTGTAAAGATTTTAATTCTGCTGGAAAATATGGAGTGATTTGGAATGTGGCAGATGCTTATTATTCTCCAATTTTTACAGGGAAGAATGGAAATAAATTATTTGGTCCAGATGGAACAGATGCTAAGAATACTTATATGGCAACAGAAGAGGCAATTCAAGGAATGGAATATTTCCAAAGTTTTAGACAATATTTAGATGTACCATCTACTGACTTAGCTGACAATGCAGTTTGTCTTGCAGCTTTTACAGAAGGAAGTGCAGCTATGTATATTACAGGTCCTTGGAATGTTGCATCTTGTGAGGAAGCAGGTCTTAACTTTGGAGTTACAGCACTTCCTGCACTTCCAGGAGAAGATCATCCAGCAGCTTCTTTCTCAGGAGCACGTACGATGCAAGTATCTGCCTATACAGAGTATCCAAAAGAAGCACAAGCATTTGCAAAATTTTTGATTTCTGATGAAATGCAACAGCTTCGTTTTGAATTAACAGGTGCAATCCCATCTGTAGATATTGATGTAGATAGTGAATATATCAAAGGATTCCAAGAGCAACTTCAATATGCGTATCCAACACCATCTATTAAAGAAGTAGACAACTTCTGGGATCCAATGAAGAGTGCATGTGCTAATATTTGGGATGGTGCAAATGTAGCAGATGAAATGAAGAGTTGTGATCAAGCAATTTTAGCACAATAAAAATAGAAGTAAAATAAGGAGGCTGTATAATGATAACTTATCTATGAGAATTTTTTGTTTTCATATTCTTCATAATGCTAAGTTATGGATAACAGCCTCTTTTTTTTGAAGAGTAAGGAAAAAATTATCTTTGTGTAAGTCGAATAATTAGAGAGGTGATCTTTATGTCAGTATCATTAAATAGAGATGGAAGCTCGAAAAATCAAGTTCTTATAACATCGATTTTATTTATGGGCTTAAGTCATATTTTATATTTTAAACAGTATATAAAAGGTATTTTATATACGGTCACAGAAGTGGTAGGAATTTGTTTTATTCCATTTGTTATAAATGGAATTTATAACTTGATTACACTTGGAGAACCGCAACCTAATTTACCAGTAAAAGAAAGAGATAATTCTATCTTTATGTTAATTGATGGAATTATGATTTTAACAGTTATTTCTATCTTTTTAATCATTTATATTATGTCTATTAGAAGTGCATTACAAGAGTATCGAGATTTTTGTAGAAATGGATTGAAGAGTAAAGCACAAAATTCAGCAAAACATATAGTAGGAAATGCTTTTCCAGCAATTGGAATGGCGCCAGCAGTTTTACTTATTTTATTTTTTGTAGTTGTTCCATTGGTTTTTTCGGCTTGTGTAGCATTTACAAACTACTCAGCACCAGAACATATTACCCCAAATAATACGGTTGATTGGGTAGGATTTGAAAACTTTAAGACTATGTTTGGTGGAGAAGCTACATGGACAAGTGCTTTTGGACGAGTAGCAATTTGGACATTAGTATGGGGAGTGTTAGCGACATTTACTTGCTATATTGGTGGACTTATTATGGCTGTTGTATTGAATGAAAGTAAAATTAAAATCAAGGGAGTTTTCCGTTCGATTTTTATTCTCCCATATGCAGTTCCATCTGTCGTTAGTATGTTGGTCTGGAAAAACTTATTAAATGGCTCTTTTGGTATTGTGAATCGAACCTTAATGGAAATTGGTATGATTCATAGTCCAATTCCTTGGTTAAGTGATGTTTGGCTTTGTCGAGCAGTCTGTGTTTTAGTCAATTTATGGGCAGGATTTTCCTACTTCATGCTATTAATTATGGGAAATATGACAGCGATTTCTCAAGATATTTATGAAGCAGCTCGAATTGATGGAGCAAGTAGATGGTATACCTTTAGAAAAATTACAATTCCTTTAATTTTATATCAAACAACACCGTTGATTATTATGTCTTTTACACATAATATCAATAACTTTGGAGCGATTTATTTCTTAACAGGTGGGTTACCAAAAGTTGCAGATAGTACGTTAACATCAGCAGGTGGTACCGATATTTTAGTAACATGGATTTATCAGCTTACGATGACATTAATGAAATACAATTATGCGTCTGTGTTAGCTGTTGTTATCTTTATTGTACTAACACCATTTGCAATTTTTAGTTTCCGTCGTACAAAATCTTATAAGGAGGGTGAATTATAATGAAAGGATCGATTGGTCAAAAACTTCTTCATATATTTGTATGGATTTTCTTAATTGGAACAAGTCTCTTTGTACTATATCCTTTAGTTTATGTAGCCAGTGCTGCTTTTTCGGATCAACAAAATATTGCAGCACTTAATATTATTCCTTTTGGAGATGGAATTTCGTTTACAAATTTCACATATCTTTTTGAGAAAACAGATTTTCCAAAATGGTTTCAAAATACGTTAATCATAGCAATTTCAACAACATTGAGTACAGTATTTGTATGTGCATTAAGCGCCTATATTTTTTCAAGATTTCGATTTACATTAAAAAAACCAATGATGATGTCGTTATTGGTTCTTCAAATTTTTCCTTCTTTTGTAGGAATGATTGCAATTTATGTTATTTTACTTCGTATTAATGGATTAAATACATTATGGGGACTTGTGCTTGTATATTTAGCAGGTAATATCCCATATAATACATGGCTTGTAAAAAGTTATTTAGACACAGTACCTAAAAGTTTAGATGAAGCAGCTCGTATTGATGGGGCAAGCCATTTTTTAATCTTTCGAAAAATCGTATTACCAGTAGCAAAACCAATTATTATATTTTTATCAATTACTAGCTTTACAGCCCCTTGGATGGATTTTATTTTTCCAAAATTAGTGCTTCGTTCTTCTAAAGTACAAACAGTAGCACTTGGTTTATTTGGTTTTGTAACAGATAAGAAAAATATGTTTGCAACATTTGCTGCTGGTTCTCTTTTAATTGCCATTCCATTTGTAATTTTCTTTGTTTTAACACAGAAAATGTTAATTACATCATTGGGTGGTGGTGCAGTGAAAGAATAAAGTAGATAAGGAGTATAAGATAATGAAACATTACGGACAGCAAGCAGGATTATATTGTCTAAATCGTGGATGGAAGTTTATAGAAAAAGATTTTTCAGTTTTACCAAAAGGGCGCAATCATGATGACATTTATGGGTTTGCCAAAGGTGGAGCTATGAAAGGACCAGCAGACACAAGTTTTGATGATTCTGATTGGGAGGTTGTAGAATTACCACATGATTGGGTAACAAAAAAGGATTTTACTCATTTAGGATCACCAAACCAAGGTTATAAAGAGCGAGGAATTGGCTGGTATCGGTTAAGATTTGGGTTAGAGGAAGAAGATAAACAAAAGCAGATTTTGTTAGAATTTGAAGGAATGTCAGCCGATGCACAAATTTATGTAAATGGCATGATTTTAAAGAGAAGTTATTCTGGATACAATAGCTTTTGTGTAGATATGACAGATGTAGCAAACTTTGGAGTCGTACCAAATACACTTGCGATTCGTTTAGATGCTTCTGCTTGGGAAGGTTGGTGGTACGAAGGAGCAGGTATTTATCGAAATGTATGGCTTATAAAAAAAGCTCCTGTTCATATTGGGTATCAAGGTGTTTTCTTAAAACCAGAAAATCAGACAAAAAAAGATTGGGATCTTGTGATTGAAACAGAGTTAGAAAATAGTTTTGAACATGCAAAAGAAGTCGAAGTACGCCATACAATCTATACGAAAGATGGAGTAGAAGTTGGCTCTTGTTTTGAAAAAGCAAAGGTAGCAGATTATGAAAAGAAAATCGTACATAGTAAAATTTTTGTTGAGAATCCAGAACTTTGGGATATCGAAAATCCATATTTATATGAAGTAGTATCCGAAGTTTCTTATGATGGATGCGTACAAGATTATCAAAAACATCATACAGGATTCCGAACGATTGCATTAGAGCCAGATACAGGATTTTGGTTAAATGGAAAGAATATAAAGTTAAAAGGTTTTTGTAATCACCAAGATCATGCAGGCGTAGGAGTTGCAGTGTCTTATAATTTACAACAATTTCGCATAAAGAAATTAAAAGAATTAGGAGCAAATGCCTACCGATTAGCTCATAATCCAGATCCAGCAATTTTAGAAATCTGTGATCAAGAAGGGATTTTGGTTATGGAAGAAAATCGTACGTTTAACTCCGCCAAAGACACTTTAGAAGAAGTGAAAGGTATCGTTAAAAATGCGAGAAATCATCCTTGTGTCGTTTTATATTCTGTGTTTAATGAAGAACCATTGCAGGGAACGAGAAAAGGACATCGTATGGCTGGCAATTTAAGAGCTGCTGTAAGAGAAATGGATGTTACAAGACCAGTTCTTGGAGCTTTTAATGGTGGCTATATGGAAGAAGAAGGAGCAGCTACTATATTAGATGCCGTTGGTATTAATTACAATCCAGGAAGATATGATGATTTTCATAAGAAATATCCAAATATTCCACTGATTGGTTCTGAAACAGCAAGTGCATTTATGGTGCGTGGAGAATATGAAACAAAATTAGAGGAAAATATTATTGATGATTATGACAGCCAATGTGCACTATGGGGAACAAAAGTAAGAGATACTTGGCGCTATGTCAATGAACGCCCATATGTAGCAGGAAGTTTTGTATGGACTGGATTTGATTATCGAGGAGAGCCAACTCCATTTGAATGGCCAAGTGTATCTACATTCTTTGGAACCTATGATAGTTGTGGCTTTGAGAAAGATGCTTGTTATTTATACAAAGCCTTTTGGGGAAAAGAGCCAATGATTCACCTTGTATCACCTTGGGTAAATCAAGAGATGATTGGGAAAAAAATAAAAGTTATGGTTACAACGAACTGTGAGGAAGTAAAAGTGTATGCAAATGAGAAAGTAGTCTTTACTGGAAAACCCGATCGTTACGATCAGATTGCTTTTGAAGTGACAGTAGAGGAAGGCATATTAAAAGCAGAAGGATTACAAAATGGCGTTGTAGTAGCAACGGATATCCAGCAGACTGCTAACAAAAAGCAGAAAATAGTAATAGAACCAGTTGCATCAACTTTACAAAGTGGTGGTCATGACATTGCTATTTTAAATGTAAAAGTAGTCGATAAAAATGGAATTGTCGTTCCAAATGCAGATGATCAGCTACACATAGAGGTTGTAAATGGAACCGTTGTTGGAACTGGTAATGGAAATCCAAATTCCCATGAACCAGATGTAGCACCATATAGAAAAGTATTTCATGGTTTAGCACAGTTCCTTGTAAAGC
>JADIML010000079.1 GCA_017694765.1 Candidatus Scybalomonas excrementavium | reverse complement strand
TTTATGGAAAATAAAATGTTGTAATTGTAGGGCAAGTAGTTGCTTGGAGTAGGATGTTGGTACGCAAAATGAAAGAGGTGTGCCAATATGAAAGAACAAATCATAGCAACAATTGAACAAAAGATGATTATGTGGCTTGATAATGCTCAAATGGAACAATTACACCAAGTTTTGACTCATTGTTTATGGGAAGTAGAAATGATGAAAGATGATAGTACAGTTGCTCATAAAAATGAAAAAACGAATGAGGATTTTGCTGAAATGTTTTTATCTGCAAAAAAAGTAGAGGGTTGTAGTGAAAAGACATTGAGGTATTATAAGGCGTCACTAAATAAATTTTTTCACACAGTAGATAAGCATGTAACACATATTACAACAGATGATTTAAGAGCATATTTATCGAATTATTTACAGGAGAGTCAATGCAGCAAAACAAATATTGATAATATTCGTCGAATTTTATCTAGTTTTTTTTCGTGGTTGGAAGATGAAAATTATATTTTAAAAAGTCCAGTTAGGCGAATTCATAAAATCAGAACAACAAAACCTGTAAAAGAAACTTATACAGATGAAGCGTTAGAAATGATGAGAGATAGTTGTGATAATCTAAGAGATTTAGCAATTATTGATTTGTTAGCATCTACAGGTATGCGTGTTGGGGAATTGGTTCGATTGAATATAGCAGATATTGATTTTGAAAATAGAGAATGTATTGTATTTGGAAAAGGAAGCAAAGAACGACCGGTTTATTTTGATGCGAGAACAAAAATACATTTGAAAAATTATATTGAATCCAGAGAGGATGATAATCCAGCACTGTTTGTTTCGTTATTAAAACCGTATAATCGCTTGGAAATCAGTGGTGTAGAAATTCGACTTCGGAAAATTGGTAAGAAATTAGCAATTCCAAAAGTACATCCACATAAGTTTAGGAGAACATTAGCAACAAGAGCGATTGATAAAGGAATGCCAGTAGAACAGGTACAAAAACTGCTAGGACATGCTAAAATTGATACAACAATGCAATATGCTATGGTAGATCAAAATAATGTGAAACAATCTCATCAAAAATATATTAGCTAAGTATCAAATCCCAATTTAGCGAGATGTTTGGGGACTTGAAAACTAACAGTAAAGGATGGCAAATTGTTGGGTTCAAGGACTGTGCTGATATTGATACAAATATGGTGCATGATTTTGAAGGTTATGAAGATTATCCTCATATCGGTATTGACAGTATTGAGAAAGAAACAGGAAGATTGATTGGTTATAGGACAATTGCTGAAGATGGAGTTATAAGTGGAAAATATTTGTTTACACCAAAGCATATCATCTACAGCAAGATTAGACCAAATCTTAATAAGGTAGCTATGCCAGATTTTGAGGGGCTTTGTTCGGCAGATGCCTATCCAATATTGGTAAAAGAGGGGATTTGCAATAGAGAATATTTTGGATACACATTAAGAAGTCAATATTTTTTAGATTATATATTGACTTTTAGTAATCGGACTAATTTACCTAAGGTTAATAGGAGCCAGGTGGAAGGATTTACACTTCCTCTACCACCAATAGAGGTTCAAAACCAATTCGCCACTTTCGTCCAACAAGTCGACAAATCAAAATACTACATTCAAAAAAATAAAAACATGCATTACAAATATTTCACACATACTTATTTTTACACAATACAAAAGAGGGGAGAGACATCATGTGTACTAATTTTGATTTTTTAAAGAAACATAAAGATTTTAATTCTTTTTCAGAACAGGCTATTGAGGCAGAAAAGAGTCTTTTTATCTCATCTGCCACAGCAGCGATTCTTGCAAGAAGGGCGTTAGAACTTGCAGTTCGTTGGGTTTATTCTTATGACAATGCACTTCTTGTACCATATCAAGACAACTTATCTAGCTTGATTCATGAACGGACATTTAAAAGTGTGATTGAACCAAGTTTATTTCCTATGCTTAAATTTATCATTAAGTTAGGTAATGTAGCTGTTCATACAAATCAAGAGATTAAGCGAGATGATGCCATTTTGTCTCTAAGAAACTTATTTGAATTTTGTAAATGGATTGAGTATTGTTATGCAGAGGAATATAGTGATATTTCTTATGATGAATCCATTTTAGAAAAGGGAAAAGAAGAGAAAAAACGTCCAGAAGAATTGCAAGATCTTTATGAAAGATTGAGTAGCAAGGATAAAAAGATAGAGGAAATCCGCAAGGAAAATGAATTGCTGCGAGAGCAAATGACAAAACTTCGTATGAAAAATGAGACTTCTAGAACCTTTGAAGTGGATTCTATGACAGAAGCAGAAACGAGAAGAAAATATATTGATTTGGATCTTATCGAAGCAGGTTGGGAAAAAGGAAAAAGTTATGAAATAGAAGTTCCTGTTACGGGGATGCCAAATCAGACAGGGATAGGATATGTTGATTATGTTCTATATGGCGAAAATGGGCTACCACTTGCGGTCATTGAAGCAAAGAAAACAAGTGTGGATCTGATGGTAGGGAGTCAGCAAGCAAAACTGTATGCGGACTGTTTAGAAAGACAATATGGTCAAAGGCCTCTTATTTTTACAAGTAATGGTTTTGAAATGGAGCTTACAGATGATGCCAGCGGTTATCCAAAGAGAAGAGTTTCTGGAATTTTTACAAGAGAAGAAATACAACGAAATATCGATCGTAGAAAAACGAGAAAGCCATTAGAAAACATTGTAATTCGAGATGATATTACGAATCGTCCGTATCAAAAAGAAGCGGTACTAGCTGTTTGTGATGCGATTACAAAGAAGCATCGTAAAATGTTAATTGTACAAGCAACCGGTTCCGGAAAGACAAGAGTTAGTATTAGTATTGTTGATGTTCTTAGAAAGCATAATTATGTGAAAAATATTTTATTTTTGGCAGATCGCAAAGCATTAGTGAAACAGGCAAAGAAAAATTATAGCAATTTACTGCCAGATTTAACTCTTTGTAATTTGTTAGATAATAAAGATGATCCAGAGCAAAGTAGAATGATTTTTTCAACCTATCCAACGATGATGAATGCTATTGATGAAACAAAAGGTAAAGAAGGACATAAGCTGTTTACTCCAGCTCATTTTGATTTGATTATTGTCGATGAAAGCCATCGAAGCATTTATAAAAAATATCAAGATATTTTTAACTATTTTGATGCGATGATATTGGGAATGACTGCCACTCCTAAAAATGAAATTGATAAAAATACATATCATGTTTTTGATTTAGAGAGAGGGGTTCCGACTTATGCCTATGAGTTAAATCAAGCAGTAGAAGAAGGATATTTAGTTGATTACCATACATTAGAGTATAAAACTAAGATTATGGAAGATGGAATTCATTATGATGAACTTTCTGAGGAAGAGAAGGAAGAGTTTGATGAAACATTTGAGCATGATGAAAGAATTGAAAAAGATATTTCTAGCGAAGCGGTGAATCAATGGCTGTTTAATAAAGATACCATTGATCTTGTGTTGAAAAAATTAATGGAACAAGGGTTAAAAGTGGAAGGTGGAGATAAACTTGGAAAGACAATTGTTTTTGCAAAGAATAGTCTGCATGCAAAAGCGATTGTAGAACGATTTCATGTTTTATTCCCAGAGTATGGTTCTGATTTCATAAAGCAGATCGATTACAGTATCAACTATGTGGATACGTTGATTGATGATTTCAGCACAAAAGAGAAAATGCCACAAATTGCAGTTTCCGTTGATATGCTTGATACAGGAATTGATATACCAGAAATTTTAAATCTTGTATTTTTTAAAAAAGTAAGAAGTTATTCAAAGTTTTGGCAAATGATAGGAAGAGGTACAAGACTTTGTAAGGATTTGTTTGCTCCTGGACAAGATAAAGAAAGTTTTCTCATCTTCGATTTTTGTAACAATTTTGAGTTTTTTAGAGAGAATACAAATGGAGTGGAAACGAAGATCCAAGAGACTTTAGCAGAAAAAATCTTTAACTGTAAAGTAAATCTGATTAGAGAATTACAAGCACCAATCTATCAACAAGAAGATGATTATGTGGAATATCGAAATGATTTAATCAATGAGTTGAATCAAGTCGTTGTAGAATTAGATGATAGAAGTTTTCGAGTAAAACAACATTTACGTTATGTGGAAGCATATCGAGATAAACTAGCATGGAGGAACTTAGAAACAGTAAAAGTTTCCGAGTTAAAAGAGCATATAGCACCACTATCTGTTCCGAAAAAAGAAGATGAGCTAGCAAGAAGATTTGATTATTTAATGTATAGCATTTCTCTTGCGGAATTACAGAGCAAAGATATTACAAGAAATCAAAGAGTTGTAGCCTTTACAGCAGAACAGCTATCCAAGTTATATACAATTCCACAAGTAAAGGAACAAAAATACGTCATTGAACAAGTATTAAGGGAAGATTTTTGGAAGCAAACAAGTATTTTAGATTTAGAAGCCGTTCGTGAGTCTTTAAGAGACTTATTAAAATTTATTGAAAAAGGAAAGCAGATCATTTATTACACCGACTTTAAGGATAGTATTGTGCAAGAAGAGTCAGGACAAGCCATTTATGCTACAAATGATTTGAAACATTATAAGAAAAAAGTAGAGTTTTATTTAAAAGAACATCAAGATACTTTAGCTGTTTATAAACTGCGTCAAAATAAGAAGTTAAGTGCAATTGATATGCAAGAACTTGAGAAAATTCTTTGGAGTGAATTAGGGACAAAAGAGGACTATAAGAAAGAATATGGGGATACGCCAATTGGATTATTAATACGAAAGATTGTAGGCTTAGATAGAGAAGCTGTAAATGAAGCATTTAGTGAATTTTTAAGTGAAGAAAAATTGAATTTAAATCAGATTCGATTTGTTCGATTAATGATTGATTATATTGTAACCAATGGAAATATAGAAAACAATGCTGTTCTAATGGAAGAGCCATTTCGCAGTGTAGGAAGTATTACTACTCTTTTTCAAAATGATATAGCAACAGCAAGAGAAATTATGGATGTTGTTTCAGAGATAAAGAAAAATTCAGAAGAAATAGCCTAATCATTTTCTAAGTAGTATACAGTAC
>JADIML010000078.1 GCA_017694765.1 Candidatus Scybalomonas excrementavium | reverse complement strand
CGAACTTTTAATGGAAGTCCAAATAGTGTAATAAATCCATCTGCATCATGGTGGTCATATAAATCACCAGTTGTAAAAGATGCTAAAGATTCACTATATAAGCTATATGGAGATGTGGTTCCAGCCTTTATAATATTTCCTTTATAAAGTTTGAATTTAACTTCGCCTGTCACATATTGTTGTGTGACATCCACAAAGGCTTGAATAGCTTCACGAAGTGGAGTAAACCATTTTCCTTCGTATACGATTTGGGCAAATTTATTGCCTAGATCTTTCTTTGTCTCCATAGTGGCGCGATCAAGAACAAGTTCTTCTAATTGAGCGTGGGCTTCCATAAGAATTGTTCCGCCAGGGGTTTCATAAACACCACGGGATTTCATGCCGACAACACGATTTTCTACAATATCAATAATACCAATTCCGTGTTTACCACCTAATTCATTTAATTTGGTGATGATTTCGGATACTTTCATTTTTTCTCCGTTTAATGAAGTAGGAATTCCTTTTTCAAAAGTCATGCTTACATATTCTGGCTCATCTGGTGCCTTTTCAGGAGAAACGCTCAATACCAATACATGATCATAGTTTGGTTCTAAAGAAGGATCTTCTAGCTCTAATCCTTCATGACTAATGTGCCATAAATTACGATCACGGCTATAACTGCTATTTGCAGAAAATGGAAGATCGATACCATGTTGTTTACAGTATTCAATTTCATCTTCACGAGATTGCATCGTCCAAATGTCTGTCATACGCCAAGGAGCGATAATTTTTAAATCAGGAGCAAGTGCTTTTATACCAAGTTCAAAACGAATTTGATCATTGCCTTTACCAGTTGCACCATGACAAATAGCAGAAGCATGTTCTTGTCTTGCAATATCGACTAAGGCTTTGGCAATACCAGGGCGAGCCATAGAAGTTCCGAGTAAATATTTATTTTCATAAATAGCACCTGCTTTTACACATGGCATAATGTAGTCATCACAAAATTCATCTGTAATATCAACGATATAGAGCTTAGAAGCACCAGATAATTTGGCACGTTCTTCTAATCCATCGAGTTCTTCACCTTGTCCACAGTTTACACAGCAACAAATAACATCATAATTAAAATGTTCTTTTAACCAAGGAATAATAGCAGTGGTATCAAGACCACCTGAATAAGCTAATACGACTTTTTCTTTCATAATAGAATCCTCCAATATTTAAAAAGTAAAAATAATTTGTTAGTAGTTACTATACTACTAAATGAAAAAATATGCAATAGCAAAATGAATATTTATTAATAAATATTAATAAATATTCAAAAAAAATAGAATAAAAATAGCAATAATACTAGTTGTGATGAATTGTAAATTTGAATAAAAATTGAAAAAACAGTATAATTGTGAAAAAGTAAAGAATAATTATGCAAACTACTTTTCCGGTTAAAAAAGAGAGGGGGATAGGAGTTATGGTGATATAGGTATACTTATCATAAAAAAGGGTATACTTCTAACAAAGAGAGTAATTAGAAAGAAAGTATTGATTTTTTATGAAAATACAGGAGGTATATTTTTATGTTCGGTTTTCTTATCGCGTTGATTTCTGGTGCGTTAATGTCCATACAAGGAGTATTTAATACTGGAGTAACGAAACAAACAGGACCTTGGATTACCAATAGTTTTGTACAATTTACAGGATTCTTTGTCTGTTTATTTATTTGGTTTTTTGTAGAGAGAAAAGAAACAGGAGTTGGAGATCTTTTTCATGTATCCCATAAATATATGTTATTAGGTGGTCTTATCGGAGCGATGATTACATGGACAGTCATTGTATCTATGCAAAAACTAGGACCCGCAAAAGCAGTTCTTGTTATTGTCGTCGCACAAATTTTTGTAGCATATTTAATTGAACTTTTTGGCTTATTTGGAGCAGAAAAAGCAGACTTTCAATGGACTAAAATACTAGGTGTGTTATTAGCAGTTGGTGGAATTGGACTCTTTCAGTGGAAATCGTAAGTATTTATTAAGATTTATTAGTTGCAAACCAAGTAAAGATTAGGTACAATAAATACAGCGCACTACACGAAGTTTGTGTAATTTGAAATCTGTTATACAATGAAAGGAGAAGCAATTGAAACATCATTGTATAAAGAAATGCGTAGGCACTTATTTATGGATAATCTTTTTGACTATCGCTTTAACTGCCTGTGGTCATTCAAAAGAAGCAATTTTATTGGAACAGATAGAATCAACAAAGAGTGATCAAAGTGTAGAAGATGTAGAAGGAGAAACTTCTATAGAAAATAAAGAGGAACAATTTTTGTCGGTATATATATGTGGTGCTGTAAAGCATCCAGATGTCTATCAGCTATTAGAAGGTGCAAGAATTAAAGATGTCGTAGAAAAAGCAGGTGGATTTTCAAAGAAAGCAGATAAGAATGTTATCAACTTAGCTGAAAAAGTAACCGATGGGCAACAAATTTATATTCCGGAGGAAGGAAGTATTGCTAGTAGTGAGCAAGTTCAAACGATAGATAATAATGGCAATACGTCTACAAAGATTGATTTAAATACAGCTACAAAAGAGCAGTTAATGACACTTCCTGGTATTGGAGAATCAAAAGCAGATGCTATTTTAGCATATCGAGAAGAAAATGGAGTATTTCAAACAACAGAGGATTTGAAAAAAATAAGTGGAATTAAAGATGGAGTTTTTCAAAAATTGAAAGATTTGATTATAGTACACTGAGGTGAATGAAAAGAATGGGAAGAAAAGTATTAGTAGTAGATGACGAAAAACTGATTGTTAAAGGAATAAAATTCAGTTTAGAACAGGATGATATGCAGGTAGACTGTGCCTATGATGGGGAAGAAGCCCTTACTATGGCAAAAGCCAATACGTATGATATTATCCTTTTAGATGTAATGCTACCCAAATTAACAGGATTTGAAGTCTGTCAGCAGATCCGAGAATTTTCTGATGTTCCAATTATTATGCTCACTGCAAAAGGTGATGATATGGACAAGATTTTAGGGTTGGAATACGGAGCTGATGATTATATTACAAAGCCATTTAATATTTTAGAAGTCAAAGCAAGAATTAAAGTAATCTTGCGAAGAAGTAGTAAACAAGTTATGGCAGAAAAACAACAAAAGATTATTTCATCTGGAGGACTCAAGGTCGATTGTGAAAGTAGACGTGTTTACATTCAAGATAAAGAAGTGAATTTAACAGCGAAAGAATTTGATCTTGTAGAATTGTTGATGACAAATCCAGAGAAAGTATACAGCAGAGAAAAATTATTAAGTACTGTTTGGGGATATGATTATCCAGGAGATGTAAGAACTGTAGATGTTCATATTCGACGTCTACGTGAGAAAATTGAGGAAAATCCAGGAGCTCCAAAGTACATACATACGAAATGGGGTGTAGGATATTATTTCCAAACTCAAAACTAAACTGATTTACTTAAAAAGTATAAACTTTGCTGTATTTCTTTCCTTTTTTTCCCTAACAATGATTTTAGTTTTTAGTTTTGGTATGGGATTACAAAGTTCCTACTATGAAAAATCATTAGAACAAAAAATGAGTCAAGTGCAATTACAATGTAATATGCTTGCCAATCAAGTTGTCAATGCCAATTTTTTAATTGATGATCCAAATAGTAATTTGAGTGAAGAGGTTGATCAGTTAGCAAATATCTTAGAGGGAAGAATTTTAATTGTAGATAAAAATTTCCGTATTATGAAAGATTCCTATGGGCTTGACCAAAATCGTTATTTAATTGCCAAAGAAGCGATTCAATTAATGCGTGGTGAAACAGTGAAGCCATATAATACAGAAGAAGGATATGCAGAAATTATGGTGCCAATTTTAGATGCAAATGCACAAAAAAGAATTGGCATTGTTATTGCTACAATTTCAACAAAAGATATTAGTATAACAACGAATACGATTCATGAAAAAAGTCGGGCGCTATATACCTTATTTATTATTGTGACTTTTGTAGTTGCATGGATTCTTGGAAGGGTATTAACGAATCGCTTAAAAGGATTTACAGAAGCTGTGAATCATATGGCAGATGGACATTTAGATGAAAAAGTACCAGTAGAAGGTTATATGGAAGTTCAGAAAATGGCATTAGCAATTAATAATATTACTGCTAAAATGCAAGCAGTGGAAAATTCTAGACAGGAATTTGTATCCAATGTATCTCATGAGCTAAAAACACCAATTACTTCCATGAAAGTATTAGCGGATTCCTTGTTATCACAGGAAAATGTTCCGGCAGAATTATATCGAGAATTCATGGTCGATATTGCGAAAGAGATTGAGAGGGAAAATAAAATTATTAATGATTTACTATCCCTTGTGAAAATGGATAAGAAGGCATCTGCTTTAAATATTGCACAGGTGAATATTAATGAGCTATTGGAAGTCTTATTAAAACGTCTTCGTCCATTAGCTGCTAAGAGAAATATTGAAATTATATTCGAAAGTTTTCGTCCAGTTGTAGCGGAAATTGATGAAGTGAAAATGTCATTGGCATTTTCAAATTTAGTAGAAAATGCGATTAAGTACAATATAGATAACGGCTGGATCCGAGTTTCTTTAAATGCGGATCATAAGTATTTTTATGTGAAAATTGCAGACTCTGGTGTGGGAATTCCAGAAGATTGTCAAGATCAAATTTTTGAACGGTTTTATCGTGTGGATAAAGCAAGATCTAGAGAAACAGGTGGAACTGGATTAGGGCTTTCTATTACAAGAAATGCAATTCTTATGCATAAAGGTGCTATTAAATTATATAGTAAAGAAGGGGAAGGAACTACTTTCACAATTCGACTTCCTCTTACTTATGTCGCTTAGAAGGGAGATCAGACAATGAAACGCATTTGTTCTTTAGCGGTGCTGATCTTACTATTATTCAGTTTATCCGCTTGTAAAACAGATAAAACACATACGATTCAAACGAATGGTGAAGAAACGGGAGTGACATTATATTATTTAAATCCAGAAGAAACGGAATTAGTAGAATATCGGTATGAAGAAGAATTACCAAACGATTCAAAAAAGGCTGTGAATCTCATTTTAAATCAGTTAAAAGAATCCCCAGATTTAGGAGAATATAAGGCTGTTCTTACGGAAAACATGGGATTTCAAAAATTGAGTATTCAAGATGGTTATGTGGCATTAGATTTTAATATGGGATATTCAAAACTTGATCCAGTAACAGAAATTTTATGTCGAGCTGCTATTGTAAAAAGTATAACAGGATTACCTGATGTCAATAATGTGGAATTTACAATTAATGGACAGCCTACGACAAATCAAGATCGTCAAATTATCGGGAGTATGAATGCCAATAGTTTTATGGATCAAGATATTAATTTAAGTGATTATGAAACTTATGGTGAGATTGGGCTTTATTTCTCCAATAAAGATGGTGATGGACTTGTTGAATATCAAAAACAATTGGAATCAGGAGAAAATATTCCAGTTGAACGAAAAATTATCGAACAGCTTATCGAAGGACCAGAAACTTCTCATTTAAAAAAGACAATTCCAGAAGGAACAAAAGTAATTAAAACTTCTATTAAAGATGGAATTTGTTATGTAGATTTTAATGCAAAGTTTTTAGAAGGAGTTCCAGATATTAAAGATGAAGTGACGATTTATTCTGTTGTAAATTCTTTAGTAGAGCTACCAAGTGTTAATAAAGTGCAGTTTATGATTGATGGACAGCGAGTAGCAAAGTATCGGGAAACGATACCATTTGATGGAACTTTTGAGCGAAATTTAGATTTAATTGATGGAAATAAGGAGTGAAAAGTGATCGAAGAAAGACCATTATTTTTTGTAATACTTAGTCTTGTACTTGGAGAGGTATGTGGACAGTACGCAAATTTGATGGTATTGATTGGGAGTAATGGAGTGGTATTAGGATTTTTTTGTTTTTTTGTAGGAAAAGTCCTTTTACAGAACAAAAAGAAACCCAATAAGAGAAATTTATATCAGAAAAAAAGACAGCGTATTCCAAAGGTACTGCTGTCTTTTTTGTGCTTATCTTTTTTCGTTGGGGAAATCCATAGCATATATGTAAAAAATGTATTTTGTATACCAGAACAATTTGAAAATGGAGAAGTCTTATATGTCATTGGAACTGTAGTTCAAAAGTCAAAAAGTGACTATGGAATAACATATCGCTTACAAAGACCAATGATACAAAATAAACAAAAGAAAGAAGAGAGAAAAAGTGAACGTATCTCATTAAAAGGAGACTTACTTGTATATGGATTATCAGAAGAAGTAGAGCTTGGAGAACGGGTATTTCTAGATGGGGAATGGAAAGCGTTTCGTGAGCCAACGAATCCAGGGCAGTTTCATCAAAAGAAATATCAGATGGGAAGAGGTGTTTTAGGAACGATACGAGAAGCCCATTTACACAAAAGTTGGAAACAAAAAATAAAACTATTAGAAGGGATATGGAGGCTAAGAGAAAAAATCAATCAAGGTTATCAAGATATTTTAGATGAAAAATCAGCAGGGCTACTTATGGCGATGGTTACAGGTGAAAAAAGTCTTGTAGATGATGAGATTCAGGCGTTATATCAAGAACAAGGTATTGCACATATATTAGCAATATCAGGATTACATGTAGCTTTTATTGGAAGAAGTATATTTCGCACTCTTAGAAAACGAGGAGTTCCTTATGGAATATCTGGAGTATGTGGAATCCTTTTAATTTTAGTATATGGTATGTTTGTTGGAAAAACAGCTTCTGTGACGAGAGCTTGCATTATGCTAGTGCTTTTATTAATCGGTGAAGTCATTGGAAGAAGTTATGATATGGTAACAGCAATGGGAATTGCAGCCAGTCTTTTAGTAATAGAAAATCCATACTGTATACAAGATATCGGTTTTTTATTGTCATTTGGAGCAATCGTAGGAATTGGAATTTGTTATCCATATTATTTTTCTAGCACATCTATCGTGGGAAATAAGGAGAAAGAGACTAAAGAGCAACAAAAAATAGTTAGAAAAAAAATAGCTAAGAGAAATCCTTTCATAAAAGAAAAGTTAAAGAAGCGAACAGGAGAAATTATTTTATATGATACGAGAAAGAAAAGTATTGTGAAGAAAATAAAAGAAAGCATACTTGTGAGTTTATCAATCCAGATGGTCACTTTACCAGTGTTGCTTTCGACATTTTATGGAATCTCTCCATATAGTATTTTTTTGAACCTTTGGGTTTTACCAATGATGTCATTCTTATTGCCAAGTGCCATTTTTGGTGGAATTATGAGTGTATATTCGCTTTTTTGGGCAAAAGTATTATTATTTCCTGCTGTTTTTGTTTTATATAGTTATGAAGCTCTTTGTAGGCTTATGAAACTTATTCCATATTCCTTTGTCATAACAGGAGCTCCTTCTATTCGATTCTATGTTTGCTATTATATTTTGTTAGTATTAGGAGGATATTTATGGTATCAAAAAAAGAGAAGAGGGTTAGGAGTCCTTTTATGTATTAGCATTTTAGTGATTGGGGTTGACTGGAAAGGGGAAGTTCTTAGTCGTTTTCCAAATTCTAACTATATAAGAAAACAGGAACAATTAGAAATTATATGTATGGATGTTGGACAAGGAGATGGAATTTTAGTGACCACTCCATCCAAACACCATTATTTGATTGATAGTGGAAGCAGTAGTGTACAGAATGTAGGAACGTATCGAGTGTTACCATTATTAAAATATTATGGGATTTCAACATTAGATAGTGTTGTCGTTACACATTTTGATTCCGATCATTATAATGGAATTGTAGAAATTATGGATTCTATTACAATTAAAAAGTTATTGTTGCCCAAATTAAAGGAAAAAGATGAAGAATATATACAATTTGAGCAATTAGCTAAAGAGAAAGAAATTCCAGTTTTTTATGTAGGGGAAGGGGATCGTTTGGAAGAGGAAGAGGTCACCTTACAGTGGTTATCCCCTTCTCGTACCAATCAAAAGGAAGATAAAAATGATAATTCTCAAGTATTTATTCTTTCTTATCGACAATTTCAAGGAATTTTTACAGGAGATATGGGCAAGGAAGGCGAACAAGAAATGTTAGAAAAACTAACACCTTGTACTTTTTTAAAGGTAGGTCATCATGGCTCGAAATATTCTTCTAGTGAAGTATTTTTAGAGCAGATTCAACCAAAATATAGCGTTATTTCCTATGGAGTTGGAAATCGATATGGACATCCAACGAAAGAAACGTTAGAACGCCTTGAAACGATTGGAACAAACATTTATGAAACAGGGAAACAAGGTGCTATTTTCATCCAGACAGATGGTAAGAAAATAAAAACCTATGGGTATCGGTAGATGTGTGCAGTTTTGTTTTGGCTCATTCATATCGCATACAGTGTGCTAAGATTGCCAAGTGGAAGAAAATTGTACAATTAAAAGCTCTACTGCAATGCTATCATTTAAACGCCCTGTTTTTACAGCTTCTTCTGTATTGGCACAAGTAAGAAGAATATTTGTTAAACTTTTTCTATCATAGCGTCTTCCTTGATCCAAATATTTATTCACGACAAAAGAAGGAATTCCAACTTGTTTTGCAATTTCATTTCTTGGAATGGAGTGTTGTTCCATTTCTTTCACTTGTAAAATCAAATTAAATTGACGAACTAATAATGCTAAAATACGCATAGGAGGTTCTTTTAATGCAAGTAAGTCATAGTAGTAGTCAATGGCAACTTTTTGATTACCACGAACGATTGCTTCTAACATATCAAAAATTTTACTTGTTGTAATATGAGTTGTAATTTGTAAAACATCGTCCTTTGTAATTTCTTCTCGTTCCAATGTATAAGCACAAAGTTTATCAAGTTCTTGTTTTACATGTTCCATATCCGTTCCAGTACGTTCTAAAAAGAAACGAAGAACTGGTTCTGTTATTTTTTTATTTTCTTGTTTTAATAAAGAAGCGATCCAAACAAAAAGCGTTTTTTCATCTGGTGTTGTCATATTTGCAACATATCCAACTTTTTGAACAGCTTTATAAAGGCGAGAACGTTTATCCACTTCTTGTTCTACAAAAATAAGACACGTCGTATCAGGTAAATCTCCAATTAATTGGACTATATCATCAGGAGAATTTTTGAAAAAACCAGTATCTTCTAAAAGGATAAGACGTTTCTCTTGAAAAAATGGAAGTGTCATAGCAAGATCTACAACTTCTACGGTATTTATTTTTTTTCCTTCATAATAACTATAATTCATCGTATCATCAGGAGAGGAGAGAGCAGCTTTTAGTTTGTTTTTCGCTTGTTGACACAAATAACTCTCTTCTCCATAAATAAGATAAACAGGTTTAAAGTCTTTATTTTTAATATGTTCATTAATCGTACGCATAGGAAAACCTCCTTAAAATCAAAAAGCACTCGGTGGGTTAATCCGAGTGCTAGAATGACGGTTTTATATCATAAAAATAATAATTAGTTCATAGCGTTTACAGCTTTTGTTAATCTAGAAACTTTTCTAGCAGCTGTATTTTTGTGGAAAATTCCTTTAGAAGTAGCTTTTCCGATTTCAGAAATAGCAACTGTTAAAGCGCTGTTAGCAGCTTCTTTGTCACCAGCTACGATAGCAGCTTCTACTTTTTTCACTAAAGTTTTGATTTTTGTTTTAATCATTTTGTTTCTTAAAGTTTTCTTTTCAATTACTAAAATTCTTTTTTTAGCAGATTTAATATTAGCCATGTTCTCTATTCCTCCAAAATTCAATCGTAAATTCATCAGTCATAAGCACTGCTTATGATCTTGTCATATTGACCAAATATACTATATTTGGTTCCTTATTTCATAATATCATGTATTTGTATATAATGTTTTCTTTATAAGAGACACGAAAATTACATTGAAAACATACTTTTTAATTATATATAGGATAAATATCCTTGTCAATAGTAAAATAGACATTTCTATGAAAAATAGAATAAAGACTAAAAAAAGGGGAATAATGAGCTTAGGAATTGATAAAGTCGGATGGAAAGGATATGAACATGATACAAGGTAGAACAGATTTAGCATTGGAGTTACAAGAAGAGTTACAAGAAAGTGAAATAGACGGTATTAAAATAGAAAGAAAAGTGGATAAAAATTGTGGAATTTCACAAGTAAAGATTGTCGTGGAAACAAAGGAAGCGGAACAAATCATTGGAAAACCAATGGGAGAATACATTACATTAGAAAGCGAAACATTTTTAGAAGAAGATGATTCTTACTATGAAGATATGAGTGAGGCTCTTCACTTCGTATTAAGAGATTTTATAAAGGAAGAAGATAGAGTGCTTATAGTAGGGCTTGGTAATGATAAAGTTACACCAGATGCTTTAGGACCTCTTGTTGTAGAAAATATATTTATAACAAGACATTTGAAGCAGTATGATCTTATAAAAGAAGATACGATAGAAATGAGTGGGCTTGTTCCGGGTGTTATGGCACAGACTGGAATGGAAGTAGTCGAGATTGTGAGAGGTGTTGTAAAAGAAGCAAAACCTACAAAAGTAGTTGTAATCGATGCCCTTTGTGCAAGAAATTCCAGTCGTTTAAATAAGACAATTCAGATTAGCAATACAGGTATTTCACCGGGATCTGGTGTTGGTAATCATAGAAAAGCAATGAATGAAGAAACAATTGGAGTTCCTGTCATTGCAATCGGAGTTCCAACTGTTATTTCTGTGCCATCGATTGTAAGAGATTCTATGGAAGCAATTTTTAAAGTTGTAAAAGAAAGTGGAGGAACGTCCTTTACAGAGATTTTTACAGAAGAAGAAAAATATCAGTTAGCAAGAGAAGTTGTAGATCCAGGACTTGTAGATATGTTTGTTACACCAAAAAATATCGATGAAGCAGTTCGAAGAATTAGCTTTACTATTTCAGAAGCAATCAATCGGTATATCCCACTTTCCAAGTGAATATAATGAAAAAAGCTATGAAAAATAGAAGTAAGAAATTGGTAACTAGTAGTTTAAGTGGAAAAGAATAGGAAGAATGGGAATGAAACATAGATATCGGATTGCTGGATTTAAAATACTTTTTCTAATAGGTATTAGCATTTTTTTGATAAAGAATGCTTCAGATGTAACGATGAAGCAAGGGATAGAAGAAGATAAAGTGATATTAGAAGGAATACGCGATGGAATTGAGAGTATGACAGGCTCTTTTGTCTATGAATTAATTCCAATGAAACAAGTACTAGAAGGAAAGGTAACAGGATATAAAGAAAGTATTGTAGCATGGATGATAAAAGAGTTTTTACCAGTGACACATTTTAAAAGCGGATATGAGGCAAAAGAAACCGTTATTGTGGACAACCAAGACTATTTATATCTCATGGAAGAAAATGAGGAAGAAAATCAAGAGGAAATGCAAAGAACGGAATTGCAAATCGAAGCAAAGAGAAATAAAAAAGATACAAAAGCAACGATGGAAGACACGAAGCAAGACAACAATAGTGAGATAGTAGGATACACTTATACAAAAGAACAGCTTTATAA
>JADIML010000077.1 GCA_017694765.1 Candidatus Scybalomonas excrementavium | reverse complement strand
TATCACATAATAAGAAACTATGCAATATAGAAAACCTACCTGAAAAAACTAGAATAATTTGTATAAAAAATAAGAAAAATATCAAAATTTATAATTATTTGCTGGAAACGCCATAGAAAAAAATTCTTTAAAATGTATAATATAAAATACAATATAATGAAAGGAATGATAATAATGTTAAGTTTTATGAGAGGAAGAAGGAGTAAACTCAGACTGTAGACAAAGTTGGTAGTGGAGCAAAGCTCCATACCAACTTTTCTACTTTTATAAAATAGTGGTATCGATTACTAAAATTCCTGAAAGGATCTGTGTTTTTTTCTTCCCTTTTTGCCAGAATCTTCGCTAGTTTTTTTAGATTCATGCACGCAAAAGTAAGCCCGGCTTTCATTTCCATCCGTGCTTTTCCTTTATACTGCGTATAACGAAATCCATGTTGTTCTTTTGCTGTTCCAAAGATTCTTTCAATGGTTTCTTTTCGTAATCTATAAATTTCTTTATTCCCAAGTGTATGACGAATATCTTCTACTTTTTCCATATATTCTTCCCATACATGACGTGTTATGACTTTTACATGGTTTTTACTGTTCGTACATTGTTTCAAATGAGGACATTCTTTGCATTCTTCTCCACAACTTTTATATTCTTTATATCCATCTCTATTTGTTGTACGATAGGATAAAATATGATTTTCTGGACAAAGATAACAATCATAGTATTCATCATAAACATACTCATACTTTTTAAAAAATCCTTCTTTTGTCATGGGTCTTTTATATGGGAATAAAGGCTCTATTCCATCATTTAATAGTTCGCGTGCAATCGCAGGGGTTCGATATCCAGCATCTGCCACGATCTTATCAGGAGAATAGTGTTTTATTTTATCATATAATACTTTAAAAGTCCGACTATCATGTTCATTTCCTTTATGAACGCTATATCCTAATATCCAGCCATGTTTATCACAAGCCGTTTGTACTGCATAGGCAAAAACATGTTTATGTTCGCCTTTTTTTAACCACCCACTTTCCGGGTCACTGATACTCATTTTTTCTGTCTTTGTATCCTCTGGTATTTCTTGTTCTTGTGTATCATCGACATTTCCCTCTCCTGAAGAAGGTGGTAGGTGATCGTCCTTCTCCTTTAAAGGTTTCTTTCCATGTGCCTCTCGATCTTTTGCAATCTCTTTTTTTAGTTCTTCTTCATACCATAGTGCTTGCTCATGAGCGACTCGTTTTCTCATCTTTTTACTATTCGCACAAGCTTTTACATGAGTAGCATCCACAAAAATCTGTTCCGTATTGACGAGATGAAATTTCATACATTCTTCTAAAATCTTAGAAAAAATCTGTTCAAAAAGATCCGTATCTTTAAAACGACGAGAATAATTCTTTCCAAAGGTGGAAAAATGAGGGACTGGATCCAACATATTTAATCCTAGGAACCAACGATAAGCAATATTTACTTCGATTTCTTTGATCGTTTGACGCATGCTTCGAATTCCATAAAGATACTGAATAAATGGGATTTTAATTAACATAACAGGATCCATACTCGGTCTTCCGTTATCTTGGCAATATTTTTCTTCAACAAGATCATAGATAAAACTCCAATCAATCGCCTTATCGATTTGTCGTAACATATGATTTTGAGGAACCATGTCATCCATACAAAACATTTGTATTTGTTCCCTTTTTTTATCTGAATTCTTTGTCATCATAAAAAACACCGCCTTTCTAATAGTTTTATTCTATCAAAAAAACGGTTATAAGTACAGACAAAGCCCCAGCATTTGCTAGGACTTTGTCTACACTCTGAGTAAACTATTATCTATTTTTATGTGTGTTGTTTTGTTTTTTCAAACATGTGTAGGAGTAGACATAGTTTCTGTGAGAGCTGAAAATGGAGAGCAGTTGCAACAAGAATTGTATGAAGGGGATAATTTTACAGTACAATTTAAGGAACAACAGAGATGGGGAAATAATTATAAAGCTGAGTTTATACTTACCAATACGGGAGACACAGTAATAAAAAATTGGAGGTTACAATTTGACTCATTTGATACATATACACAGATTTGGAATGCACAAATTGAGTCTAATATTGATGGGACATATATTATTAAAAATATGGACTATAATTCTAATATTAATCCAGGTGATTCAGTGTCATTTGGGGTTATTGCACAATATGAAGGAATAGTAATTTCACCAGATTATTTTGAACTTTTAGGTAGTCTAAATGCTGTATCAAATGATAAATATGTTATTACGCCATCTATTCAAAATGAATGGGATACAGGATGTATATTAGAGTTAGAAATAAAAAATGTTTCGGATTCTCTGATTGAAGAATGGCAATTAGATTTTAATTGTTTATCAGAGATTGAATCAGTTTGGAATGCTGAGATATTTGAAGGGACTACGAATAGCTATACAGTTACATCAAAAAGTTATAATAGAAATATAAAACCAGATAGTAGTGTCACTATTGGAATGAAATTAAAAGGAGATTATACTGGTGTTTCCTATCCAAGTGGTTTTGTCTTAAGTGATAATTCTGTTGATTTTGATATATTTGAAAAAGGAGAATTATTAAATAAGCTAAGTCAAAATGGGTATTATTATTATTTTGAATATAATGAAAATGGTGAAATGACTAAGCTATCAGTTAATGAACAGCCTATTTTTGAAGGGAAGTATAAAGATAATCAGCTCGTAGAAATGAGATATAGTAATGGAGAGATTATTACATATAGCTATTATGATGGAGAAGCATTATCTTGTGAAATAAATGGAAAAAAGGCATATGAGTGGAAGTATGATGAAGATGGTGAGCTTTCTGAAATAGTTGATTATTTAAATGATATTACTTATACTTATAGTGAAAAAGAACTAGATGATAATATTATAGAAACCACAAGTATAAATGATGGGTTTTCACTTTCCATTAGTGAAGAAGAATTAGGAACAAAGATAATATATGAATATGGTGATGAGAAGAAATATAGTTTGGATTATATTGTAGATGCAGAAAATCAAGCAATAAAATCTCTTTTAGATGGTACAAAAATATATCAAAATATTTCTGAAAATCAATCAGAGGATACAATAAAAAAGGGAAATGAAAAAATTTCTAGTAGAATTGTTACTTATGAAGATGGTATAATTAATAAAAGTATTTATCATGATGGAACAGAGTTAGAATATTTTTATGATGATAAAGGGAATATTATTCAGATTAATAAAAATGGTCAGATTGAAGTCACATATAAGTATACGGAGAATGATCAGTTATTAAGAGAAAATAATA
>JADIML010000076.1 GCA_017694765.1 Candidatus Scybalomonas excrementavium | reverse complement strand
TTGGAGAGACAAAACGGTATACAGGTAGGATTTTGGCTGTGGGCATCAGTTATGATAAAGATAAGAAGAAGCACTATTGTAAGGTAGAAGTCTTATCGTAGCTTTTAAAAATAACAATACCATCAGATGACTGTTCTGTCTTCTGATGGTATTAGCTGTATAATATAGATTTTTTACTTTATTATAAAAGAGTAATTAGTTCTTCTACATCTTCCATTTTTGTAGCCCAACTGGTAGCAAATCTTACAACCATATGTGTTTCATCATATTTTTCCCAAAAGCTAAATTTTACAACTTCACCTAGTTTTTTCATTGTCTCATTTTCTAGTACTACAAATATTTGATTTGTTGGAGAATCTAAGAACAGTTGATAGCCTTTATCAAGCAATGCTTTTTTAAGTTTATTTGCTGTTTCTATCGCATTTTTACTAATTTCCATATATAAGTCATTTGTAAAAAGTGTATCAAACTGAATTCCCAACAATCGTCCTTTTGCAAGAAGAGCTCCTTGTTGTTTTATCATAGTCATAAAGTGATTTGGAGCTTGATTTGGAAATACAACAGCCTCTCCACATAATGCACCTACTTTCGTTCCACCGATATAGAAAACAGATGTA
Organism: Candidatus Scybalomonas excrementavium; assembly: GCA_017694765.1. GTDB lineage: Bacteria > Bacillota > Clostridia > Lachnospirales > Lachnospiraceae > Scybalomonas > Scybalomonas excrementavium. The sequence goes on along the minus strand of JADIML010000076.1, from coordinate 18,811 downwards.
TACTTAGCAATATCTGCTAAACTAATATCAGATTGTTCACTGGCAATTCCATAACCTAATCTAGCACCATCTAGAAACAATGGAAGATTGTAGCCAGTGCATATGGAAGAAATCTCTTGTAACTCTGCCTTTGTATAGAGTGTTCCATACTCCGTCGGATGAGATATGTAAACCATACCAGGAAATACCATATGGTCATAGTTCTTATCCTTATAAAAGGTTTCTAAGTAGTCTTGTAAGGTTTTGGCTGAGATTTTGCCATCTTTATGTGGTAGTTCTAAAACTTTATGACCCGTATATTCAATGGCTCCTGCTTCATGGAAGTTGATGTGACCAGTGGATGCAGCAATGACACCTTCATATCTTTTTAGCATAGCACTTATGACGGTTGCATTTGTCTGTGTTCCTCCAACAAGAAAATAAATATCAGCATTTGGGCAAGCACAAACTTCTCGAATTTTCTCTTTTGCAGATTCACAATATTTGTCTGTACCGTATCCAGATAATTTTTCCATATTCGTTTCTATTAATCTTTGTAAAATAGAAGGATGAGCTCCCTCACAATAATCATTTTCAAAATATAACATAAATCTTTTCTCTCCCTTCAAGTATGTCTTTGATTCTTTCGTTTCTTTATGATTCTATTTTATAGTAAGTTAGGAAAATGTCCAGTTACTTATAGGAAAAAGTGTCACTTTCTTATCAATAGGTTAAAAGGAAGTATAGAATTGTTTCGTGGGGTAGTTTAAGGATACCAGAGTGCAGAAAATATGAATTGGTAGTTAGATGTATACTTATATTGATAGTATTGATAATTTGTTTTATACTATAATTAATAGTGATGTTTAGAAGATGAATAAGAGTTTATGCTAACGTCAAGAACATCTATGATTTCGGTCAAAGGATGAATAGATTAAATAGAAAGAATGGAGAAAATAAGAGTATGAAAGTACTTTCGAAAGCTGAATATAAAAAATATTTTTATTATTTTTATGATGAAGAACGATTTTATATTACGAAATATTTTAAAGATACAGTAAGTAAAGTTCTTAAAGAAAATTTTGATTTAAAATATTATGATAAAGGGAGATGGTGGTACTCGGATTGGAATTGCCATAAGAGAATGGTAATTACATTATTTGCTTCAAAAGGAATCACATATCCAATGCTTTGGGGATATAATTATGATTTTATCCCTCGATTGAATAACCAAAATAAATTCATTTGGCATAGAACACAAAAATCTTTTCATTTAGATATTGAGGATGCGTACTATAATTACGTGCCAGTTATTCCAAAGATAAAACGAACAGAGGAATATTTTTTTAATCCAGAACAAAACGCTAAATATCAATATGAGCTTCCGATATGGACGAATAATCTTGAATTTGCATTGAAATATATAGAGGATGTCGTAAAAAAAATATTCCATTTATGCTAGATTGGTATCAAAGAGTTCAAACGATCGAAGATGTGATAGGTGAGCTTGATAAACAAATCGCAATATCATCACAATACGGTCACTGGAATGAGTATTATACGAAAGCTTTTTTGCTTGCAAAAATAAAATGTATGGATGAAGCTTTAGAGACTATGGGTCAAATATATCGAAATGAAATACCACCTAAAATTATGGAAAAGTTATATCAAACAAGTCAATTAGAGTAATGAGATCTTACATTTATATCATAAATAAAAAACTCTTGACTTAGAGTCCACTCAAAGGAGTACAATAAAGTTGAAAATCACTGATAATGAAATTGATTTTGTATTGACTTCAAATAATAGGATAGGAGTGAGGGTATGACAATTAAAGAAGTCAGTAAGCAATATGGTATTACATCAGATACACTACGCTATTATGAACGCATTGGTATGATCCCTCCTGTCACTCGTACAGCGAGTGGCATTCGAGATTATCAAGAAAGTGATCTTTCGTGGGTACAATTAGCCATATGTATGAGAGGTGCAGGACTTCCTGTGGAAGTTATGATTGAGTATGTAAAATTATTTCAAGAGGGTGATACAACTATTCCAGCAAGATTGCAGCTTTTACAAGAACAAAGAGAAGCTCTTTTGATACAGAAAAAACAAATTGACGAAACATTAGAGCGTTTGAATTACAAAATTTCAATATATGAAGTTGCCGTAGAAACTGGTGAACTGATTTGGGATAATAAGGAGGAGTAAGATGTATTTAGAATCAATCAATCAGCCATTTGACGTAAAAAATTTAAAAGTAGAACAATTAAAAGTATTAGCAGATGAAATGCGACAAGCACTGATAACGAAAGTAAGCAAACATGGGGGACATTTTGGACCAAATCTTGGAATGGTAGAAGCAACAATAGCACTTCACTATGTATTTGATTCACCAAAAGATAAAATAGTATTTGATGTTTCCCATCAGACATATCCTCATAAAATGCTAACAGGTCGTAAAGACGGCTTTTTATACGAAGAAAAGTATGACGATATTACTGGATATAGCAATCCAAAAGAAAGTGAGCATGATCACTTTATATTAGGACATACCTCAACTTCTATTAGTCTTGCATGTGGACTTGCAAAGGCAAGAGATTTAAAGAAAGAAGAAGGAAATGTCATTGCAGTTATCGGTGATGGTTCATTAAGTGGTGGGGAAGCATTAGAAGGGCTTGATTTTGCACCAGAGTTAAAGAGCAATTTCATTGTTGTGGTGAATGACAATGATATGTCCATTGCTGAAAACTATGGTGGTATTTATCAGAACTTGAAGTTATTAAGAGAAACGGATGGAAAAGCAGATTGTAATGTATTTAAAGCGATGGGGCTTGATTATGTTTTTGTAAAAGATGGAAATGATATAGAAGAGTTAATCAAAGCTTTTACAAAAGTAAAAGATAGCACATATCCAATTGTTGTGCATATTTGTACCGTAAAAGGAAAAGGATATGAGTTAGCCGAACAAAATAAAGAAAACTGGCATTATACAGCACCATTTGATATGGAAACTGGAAAGTCATTATTTGAGTATAACGAAGAGGATTATTCTAGCGTTACAGCAAATCATCTTTTGAAAAAAATGAAAGAGGATCCATCAGTTGTAGCTATTACATCTGGAACGCCGACTGTATTTGGATTTACAGATGAGAAGAGAAAAGAAGCGGGAAGTCAATTTGTAGATGTAGGGATTTCAGAGGAAACAGCAGTTGCACTTGCCTCTGGTATTGCTACTGGTGGTGGAAAACCTGTTTATGGCGTGTATAGCACCTTTATACAAAGAACATATGATCAGCTTTCTCAAGACTTATGTATTAATAAAAGTCCAGCAACTATTGTTACTTTCGCAGGTTCTGTATATGGTATGACAGATGTGACACATCTTGGTCTTTTTGATATTCCGATGATGGCAAATATTCCAGAATTAGTTTATCTTGCTCCTACTACAAAAGAAGAATATCTTGCAATGTTAGATTGGAGCATTGAACAAACAGAATATCCAGTTGCGATTCGTTTGCCAGGTGGTAAAATGATTTCAGATAGCAAAGAAGTAACAAAAGATTTTAGCCAATTAAACACTTATGAAGTTACCAAGAAAGGTAGAAAAGTTGCAATTTTAGGACTTGGTACTTTCTATACTTTAGGAGAAGAAACTTTGAAATTACTGGAAGAAAAGACAGGAGTTCAGGCAACTTTAATCAATCCAATGTATATAACGGGATTAGATGAAAAACTGTTAGAGCAGTTAAAGGAAGAACATGATGTAGTTGTTACATTAGAAGATGGAATTCTCGATGGTGGATTTGGTGAAAAGATTGCTAGATATTATGGAGCTTTTAATATGAAAGTTTTAAATTATGGTTTAAAGAAAGAATTCCTTGATCGCTATGATGTACAAGAAGTGTTAAAGAAAAACCGATTAACTGCAACACAGATTACAGAAGATGTTATGAAGATGTTATAAGGAGGGTTATAGATGGAGTACGCAAAATTAGGAAATTCAGATCTTACAGTTTCAAAGTTATGTGTTGGGTGCATGAGTTTTGGGGATCCAGCAAGCAAAATGCATGCATGGACATTAAACCCAGAAGAAAGTGAGAATATCATTGCACATGCTTTGGATTTAGGCATTAATTTTTTTGATACAGCTAATTGCTATTCGGCAGGAACGAGCGAAGAATATCTTGGACGTGCAATTAAAAAACATATTGCAAGAGATAAAGTAGTATTAGCTTCTAAAGTGTATTTTAATGAAGGGCATTTATCAAAAGAGGCGATTAGCAGAGAAATTGATGGCACTTTAAAGAGACTTGGTACGGATTATTTAGACTTATATATTATCCATCGCTTTGACTATAAAACACCGATAGAAGAAACAATGGAGGCGTTAGATAGCCTAGTAAAAGCGGGAAAAGTTCGAGCTTTAGGAGCTTCTGCTATGTATGGATATCAATTTCATAATATGCAGATTGTAGCAAAAGAAAATGGATGGACTCCATTTGTTTCTATGCAAAATCATTACAATCTACTTTATCGAGAAGATGAGAGAGAAATGATACCAATCTGTAAACAGATGAATGTAGCTTTGACACCATATAGCCCTTTAGCAGCAGGACGACTTTCTCGTCTAGAATGGAAGACAGATACATTGCGCAGTCAAACAGATAAAACAGCAGTATCAAAGTATGATAGTACACAGGAATCCGATTATAGCATTGTTTTAAGAGTCCATGAACTTGCCAAAAAATATCAGGCAACGATGACACAAATTGCACTTGCATGGCAGATGGCAAAAGGAGTTACTTCACCGATTATTGGCGCCACAAAAGGGAAATATTTTGATGATGCGATAGGTGCTTTTGATATTCAGCTTTCCACAGAAGATGTTGCATATCTTGAAGAACTTTATGTTCCACATAAAATTGTAGGGGCAATTTCTGAAAATGAATAAAGTGTAAAATTTGATAAAAAAAGCAATCGATCCTGATATAAAATGGATAAAAGATAAAAGTTCAGAAATGTTTCAAAAGATTCTAAAAAAGCCTAGTGATTTGTATGCACTAGGTTTTTTTGTGATAGAAAATTCTAAGTACACTGTTTGCACATAATAAAAGGGTATTACAGAAGGAATTTAAAATAGTAAAGAATGTACAAGAGCTTTATTTTAGAGAGAGTAGAAATTTAGTAATTGGAGATAGTCAGTAAGTGATGAATTATGCTATAATAAAAAAATAAGACAAACATGCAGTATTTCGTGAATGCAAGCCAGTAAATTCGATTCTATTTGATAGGGGAATCGATGAGATTTGTTGATGGAAGAATCATTGAATTGATATACAAAGAAATACACTTGGAGGTGATATTTAATGTATTTAAAGACGAAGATTGGGAAATCTACAAGCGATTATTGGGATAGTATTCAAAAGTTAAAAGATGAAATAGAGCAGGCAGATGCCATTGTTATTGGTGCTGGTGTGGGTTTATCAGCTTCAGCAGGACTAGAATATAGTGGGAAAAGATTTTATGACAATTTTGCTGATTTTGCGAAGAAGTATGGATTACAGGATATGTATTCGGCAGGTTTTTATCCATTTGAGACATTAGAGGAATACTGGGCATATTGGAGCCGTCATATTTGGCTTAATCGTTATCAACCAAGTGTAGGACAACCATATAAAGATTTGTTATCTCTTGTAAAAAATAAAGATTATTTCGTATTAACTACGAATGTAGACCATTGTTTTCAAAAAGCAGGGTTTGATAAGCATCGCTTATTTTATACACAAGGGGATTATGGACTTTGGCAATGCTTAAAAGCCTGTCATCCAGTGACTTATGATAATGAAGAACAAGTCAAAAAAATGATTTCAGAACAAAAAGATATGAAAATACCAACAGAGTTAATTCCACATTGTCCTCACTGTGGTTCTCCTATGACGATGAACCTTAGAATTGATGGAACATTTGTACAAGATGAAGGCTGGTATACGGCGTCTAATCGTTATTATGAATTTTTGAAACGACATGAAAATCTTCATATTTTGTTCCTAGAATTGGGGGTTGGATATAATACGCCTGTTATTATTAAATATCCATTTTGGAATATGACTGCGAACAATAAAAATGCAGTGTATGCCTGTGTGAATAATCAAGAGTTATATTGTCCAGAGGAAATACAAAAACAATCAATTTGTATTCAAGCTGACATAGGAAAGGTAATACATGATTTTAGAGTGTAGACAAAGTACCAGCAAATACTAGTACTTTGTCTATAGACTGAAAAGAGCCAGAAATGGCTCTTTTTTAATATGCTAGGAAATTTTTGATATAAATATAACAAATGAAAATTAGAAAAATGGAAATTGAATTGAGTTAAAATGTGTAAAAATAATAAAGAATTAAAAAAATATATAAAATTAAAAACAATAAAATGAATTTATAACCTTTGGAATTATTTTTTATAAAAAATAAAAATAGTTATTGCGTTAAAAAATTAACGGTGTTATACTGATAAAAGAAACAAAATATGGATACATAGACATTTAAAGGAGAGATAGGTATGAGTAGATTTTGTTTACCAAGAGACATTTATCATGGAAAAGGTTGTCTAGAAGAACTTAAGAATTTAAAGGGAAAAAAGGCAATTCTTGTTGTTGGTGGAGGTTCTATGAAACGCCAAGGATTTCTTGATAAAGCAGTTTCTTATTTAAAAGAAGCAGGCATGCAAGTAGAACTATTTGAAGGGGTTGAACCAGATCCATCTGTGGAGACAGTTATGAAGGGTGCAGAAGCTATGCGTGTATTTGAGCCAGATTGGATTGTTTCCATGGGCGGAGGTTCTCCAATTGATGCTGCAAAAGCAATGTGGGCATTTTATGAATATCCAGAAGTAACTTTTGACGACTTATGTAAACCATTTAACTTCCCAGAATTAAGACAAAAAGCAAAATTTGTTGCAATTCCTTCTACATCTGGAACAGCCACAGAAGTAACAGCATTCTCTGTCATTACCAATTACCAAACAGGTGTAAAATATCCATTAGCTGACTTTAATATTACACCAGATATAGCCATTCTAGATCCGGAACTTGTAACAGGATTGCCAGTAAAACAAGTAGCATATACAGGTATGGATGCTTTAACACATGCAATTGAAGCCTATGTTTCCACATTAAATGGACCATTTACCGATCCATTAGCGTTACAAGCAATCGAAATGGTTTTTGATTACTTACCAGCATCTTATCATTGCAATATGGAAGCAAGAGAACAAATGCACTATGCACAATGTCTTGCAGGAATGGCATTTTCCAATGCACTTTTAGGTATTGTTCATTCTATGGCTCATAAAACAGGGGCAGCATTTTCAACAGGACATATTCCTCATGGTTGTGCAAATGCAATCTATTTGCCATATGTTATTCAATATAATGCAAAAGATAAAGTTGCTGCAAAACGTTATGCCGAAATTGCAAGGAGAATGGGATTAGCAGGAACATCAGAAAAAGCACTCATTAACAGCTTAGTAGCAAAAATTCATGAATTTAATGTAGCATTACAAATTCCAAGAACATTGCAAGAATTTGGAATTCAAGAAGATGAATTTAAAGAAAAGGTTACAAATATTGCAGAATTAGCGGTAGGGGATGCTTGTACAGGTTCTAACCCTCGTTCTATTACACCAAGTGAGATGGAACAATTATTGATTTGTACGTATTATGGAACAGAGGTTGATTTTTAATCAAATTTAGAAAAAGACTTAGTAGAACAAGTGATAGAAATAAGATTTCATAATAAGAAAGAGGCTATTGACGGAATGATGAGTAGTTAATAGTCTCTTTCTTCGCATATAAATATTAAAATTTAAAATCATTATGAATTTTTATTGTCTTTTTATATGAATCAAACATAAGAAAATTACAAAATGTGAAACAAATAATCATATGTAATATTTTATTGTTGGAATAAAAAATAATACAGGCAATTTTTTTTGATAAAAGATTGACTAATTGATAAAAAATTGTTATATTTATATAAGATGAATAACCTAATACATATATATAATGAGCATATTGTATAAATATTGAATTGATATCCCCCACATTTCAGTTTGAGGTAAACGGAGTCATGATGTGTAACCTCAATTTTTTATATGATAGGAGATATGCATATGGTTCTTCAAATTAGAATAAGAATACTAGGTAAGTTACAAGCATTGAAACCATAAGATAAATCCAGAGTGTGCTTACTTTTTATAAGCAAGAAGAGAGAATAGAGGTTTTCTAAGGATAAAAGGTAGATGTTTGGAAGTAAATTCTCAAAATATTAGAATATAGGGGGAAGTTTTGCGTCGTATTAGTTAACAATGGGAATGGTTTGAAAGGGAGGAGCAATGAATATGGCACAGAGACGTAAGAAAAAAGTTGCTGTTGTGCAGTGTAATGGTGGTCATCATGCTGAAACAATCGTTTCAAGAGATGAGATAACAGGGGATTGTAAACAAATAATGGAACAATATCCTGAAGGTATTTTGCAGTGTAAATGGGGATGTTTGGGTGGCGGTAGCTGTGTAAACGCTTGTAAATTTGATGCTATCTTTATCAATGATAATAAAGTGGCACAAGTTGATGAAGAGAAATGTGTTGGATGTGGACTATGTGCAAAAGTCTGTCCAAAGGAAATCATAAAGATTACATCAGATGAATTTAATATTCAACCAGCTTGTGTGAATCAAGAGGTTGGAGCTGAAACGAGAAAAGAATGTAGTGTTGGTTGTATTGCTTGTGGGATTTGTGTGAAAAACTGTCCTGCTGATGCAATTACAATTGAAGAAAACCATGCAGTTATTCATGAAAATAGATGTATTGCTTGTGGAATGTGTGCAGTGAAATGTCCGCGAGGAACCATTGTGGATACGAATGGTATTTTCACAGTGAGAGCATAGAAATAGTGGACAGTATGGGAGGAAGTCATGGAACAAAACTATATTTTTACAGTCAATGGAGTAACTCGTAGTACAAGTGAAGATAAGCCTTTATTACGCTATTTGAGAGAAGATCTTCATTTACATTCTGTAAAGGACGGTTGTAGTGAAGGTGCCTGTGGAACTTGTACAATTATCGTAGATGGTAAAGCAGTAAAATCTTGTGTATTAACAACGAAATTAGCAGTTGGTAAAACGATTATAACAACAGAAGGGCTTAGTGAAGAAGAAAAAGAAGCTTTTGTCTATGCTTTTGGTGCAAAAGGATCGGTACAATGTGGATTCTGTATTCCAGGTATGGTAATGGCAGGAAAAGCATTGTTAGATAAAGTACCAGATCCAACAGAAGAAGAGATTAAAGTTGCATTGAAAGGTAATATTTGTCGTTGTACAGGGTATAAAAAAATCATCGAAGGAATTCAACTTACAGCTGCTATTTTACGTGGGGATGCAAAAATTGAAGAAGAACTAGAAAAAGGGGATGAATATGGTGTTGGTAGCAGAGCATTCCGTATTGATGTTAGAGAGAAAGTATTAGGGTATGGAGAATATCCGGATGATATCGAAATGGAAGGCATGGTATACGCATCAGCTGTTCGTTCCAAATATCCAAGAGCTAGAATTTTAGATATTGATTATACAAAGGCAGAAGCATTGCCGGGAGTTTTAGCTGTTTTAACTGCAAAAGATGTTCCGAATAATAAAGTTGGACATTTGCAACAGGACTGGGATGTTATGATTGCAAAAGGTGACATTACTCGTGCAGTTGGTGATGCGATTTGTCTTGTTGTTGCAGAAACAAAAGATATTTTAGAAAAAGCAAAAAAATTAGTGAAAATTGAATACGAAGTATTAAAACCAGTTACTTCTATTCAAGAAGCCATGGCAGAAGATGCTCCAAAGTTACACCCGAATGGAAATTTATGTCAGAAACGCCATGTAACTCGTGGAGATGCTAAAAAAGCACTAGCTAATTCAAAATATGTCGTGACACAAACATATCGTACACCATTTACAGAACATGCCTTTTTAGAGCCAGAATGTGCAGTTGCTTTCCCATATAAAGATGGGGTAAAAGTATACTCTACAGACCAAAGTGTTTATGATACACGCCATGAAATTGCGATTATGCTTGGTTGGGAACCAGAACGCATTGTAGTGGAAAATAAATTAGTTGGTGGTGGATTTGGAGGAAAAGAAGATGTTTCTGCGCAACATATTGCTGTTTTAGCAGCTTTAAAAGTGCAAAAACCAGTAAAAGTTGTATTTTCAAGACAAGAATCTTTAAACTTCCATCCAAAACGACATGCTATGGAAGGAACATTCACATTAGGTTGTGATGAAAATGGAATTTTTACAGGACTTGACTGTGATATTTATTTTGATACAGGGGCGTATGCTTCTTTATGTGGACCAGTTTTAGAAAGAGCTTGTACGCACTCTGTTGGACCATACTGTTACCAGAATACAGATATTCGTGGTTATGGATATTATACAAACAACCCACCAGCAGGAGCATTTAGAGGATTTGGTGTATGCCAAAGTGAGTTTGCGTTAGAATCTAATATCAATTTACTTGCAGAAAAAGTTGGAATTTCTCCTTGGGAAATTCGTTATCGCAATGCGATTGAACCGGGAAAAGTGCTTCCAAATGGTCAAATTGCAGATTGTTCTACAGCATTAAAAGAGACATTATTAGCAGTGAAAGATGTGTATGAAAGCAATCCTGGAAGAGCAGGAATTGCTTGTGCTATGAAAAATGCAGGTGTTGGTGTTGGTTTGCCAGATAAAGGGCGTGCAAAATTAGTCATTCATAATGGTATTGTAGAACTTTACTGTGCAGCTTCTGAAATAGGGCAAGGTTGTGCAACTGTTTTTGTTCAAATGATTGCAGAAGCTACTGGTCTTCCAAAAAGTCAGATTAAAAATATGGGATCAAATTCAGAAGTTGCACCAGACTCTGGAACAACTTCAGGTTCTCGTCAAACATTAATTTCAGGAGAAGCTGTTCGAATGGCAGCTAGTGATTTAAATAAAGCATTACAAGAAGTAGATGGTGATTTAAGTCAATTAGAAGGACATGAATTTTTTGCAGAATTTTTTGAACCGACAGATAAACTTGGAGCAGATGTTCCAAATCCAAAGAGCCATGTAGCATACGGTTTTGCGACTCATGTTGTCATTTTAGATGACGATGGTAAAGTAAAAGAAGTGTATGCAGCACATGACTCTGGAAAAGTAGTCAATCCGATTGCGATTCAAGGACAAATTGAAGGTGGGGTTCTTATGAGTCTTGGTTATGCTCTTACAGAAGATTTCCCATTAAAAGATGCTGTACCACAAGCAAAATATGGAACATTAGGACTTATGCGTTCGACTCAGATACCAGATATTCATGCAATCTATGTGGAAAAAGAAGAGTTGTTGCCATTTGCATATGGGGCAAAAGGAATTGGTGAAATTGCAACCATTCCAACAGCTCCAGCAGTACAAGGTGCATATTATGCAATGGATCATGTTTTAAGAACAAAACTTCCTATGGATGATACATATTATTCTAAAAATAAATAATTTTTGCATATAAAACGAAAAAAGACTACTTATGTTGAGATAACAGATGTAGTCTTTTTTTCATGTTTTTTGTGAAATTGGATATTCTATAACTATAGAAATTGTTTTTTTGTAATGAATATACAAAAAATAAAAATCTCATAGATCGAATAGTCTTTCTTCTTGACAATATATGTTGGAATTAGGTATCATTAAAATATTCCTTTTGTATAGATATTTAAAGAAGAAAAGAAAGAGGGAAAATACATGAAAAATATTCATGAAGTTTTAAATGAGGTTATAGAGCCAATCATTGCATTGAGTGAAGATATTTATAGACATCCAGAACTTGGTTTTAAAGAGTTTAGAACGAGAGAAAAGGTAATCGAACAGCTTAAAAAGTTTGAGATTCCTTATGAAGATGCTGCATATACAGGGCTTACTGCAGTGATTGATTCAGGAAAACCAGGACCTGTTATCGGATTAATTTGTGAGTTGGACGCAGTTCCAACGATTGGACATCCTTATGCAAGTCAAGTAGATTGTGCAGCCCACACTTGTGGACACTATGCACAAATTGGTGTTATGCTAAGTTTATTTTTAGCATTAAAAGAAGCAGATACCTTATCGAATCTTTGTGGTAAAGTGAAATTAATTGTAACTCCAGCAGAAGAGTTTTGCGATATGGATTATAGAAGAAAGATTATCGAAGAAGGAAAAGTACAACATCCTTCTGGTAAGCGTGAAATGATTGCAACTGGAGTCATAGATGATGTTGATGTCATGTTATCTTGTCATACGATGGGATTAGATATGAATGAGTACCATGCTGAAATTGGAGCGAGTTTAAATGGATTTATTCAAAAAACAGCGATTTTCCATGGAAAAGCAACCCATGCTGGTGCAAATCCAGAAGGTGGGATTAATGCGTTAAATGCTGCAAATTTAGCCATGAGCGGTATTAACTTTTTAAGAGAGACATTCCGAGCAGAAGATGCAATTCGTGTGCATTTTATTATGCCAGAAGCAGGAAATTCCGTTAATACAGTACCTGCAAGAGCAAGAATTGATATGTATGTACGAGCAAAAACAGCAGAAGTGATTTTAGAAACCAGCGAGAAAGTAAATCGTGCATTGCGTGGAGGAGCCCTTGCGATTGGCTGTGATTTAGAAATTATTGATACACCGGGATATTTTCCACTTCATCAAGATAGAAATCTTACTGAGTTAGTGAAAAAGCATATTTTAGATTATATGCCAGAAGAAAAAATTGCAGAAGGTACTCATGGTTTTGCATCAGGTGATATGGGTGATTTATCTATGATGTGGCCAATTGTAGAAATTGGAATTGCAGGATTTAGTGGCACCATGCATGGAAAAGATTTTAAGACAGAAAATAAAGAACAAGCATACCGAGTACCAGCTCACTATTTTGCAGATACTGTCATTGATTTATTATCGGAAGATGGAAAATCTGCATGGGAGATTAAAGAAGCATTTCAACCAGTGATGGAAAAAGAACAATATTTAAAAACACTGGAAGATTTGAATAAATCAACATTATATAACAATAAAGGAGAATAATGAAAGATGAGAAAAAGAGTTTTAGCGATTGCTATGTGTGCAATGATGTCTATGGCAGCACTAACTGGCTGTGCAAGTACAGGGGAGACAAAATCAGGTAGTGCGGATGACAAGGTAAAAGTATCCTTACTTGTAACTGGTTCATTTGGGGATAAGGCTTTTAACGATTCTGCTCAAGAAGGAATGGAAAAGTTAAAAAATGAATTAAGTGATAAAGTCGATGTAGAAATGATCGAAATGGGAAATGATAAAACAAAATTTGAAGGTTCTCTTTTAGATGCTTCTGAATCTGACTCTGATATTATCATCGTTGGTACATGGGATATGAAAGAAATTTTGGAAAATGTAGCTCCAGATTTCCCAGATAAAAAATATATTATTTTCGATACAGATGTGGATTATAACTTAGGTGGATTAGACAATGTCTATTCTATGAGTTACAAACAAAATGAGGCAGCCTTTTTAGCAGGTGCTTTAGCAGCAAGTGTAACAACTTCTGATATGGAATATGCCAATGAAGAAGCAACAATTGGTTTCGTTGGAGCAAAAGATACAGCAGCTGTTATTAATGACTCTGCAGTTGGTTTCATTGAAGGAGCACAGTTTGTAAACCCAGATATTAAAGTTATGGTTTCTTATGTAGGATCTTATGTTGATTCAGCTACAGCAAAAGAATTAGCATTAACTCAATATTCTTCTGGTGCAGATTGTGTATTCGTAGCAGCAGGTCCAGCATCTAGTGGTGTTATTGAAGCAGCAGCAGAACAACAGAAATATGTAATTGGTGTTGACTCTGATCAGGCACTTGCATATGAAGGAGAAGACAAAGCAAATTATATTATTTCTTCTGCAATTAAAGGCGTTGGAATTACGATCTTTAACTCAATTGAAAGAGAGTTAGATGGAGAACTTCCATATGGAACTTATGAGCAATTAGGTTTAGCAGATGGAGCAGTAGGACTTGCCAATAATGACATTTATGAAAGTGTTGTTCCAGAAACAATTAGAGAATCTGTAAAAGAAGTAGAACAAAAATTATTAGATGGCGATGCAAAAGTAGATACAGCTTACGGCATGGATGAAGCAACTCTAAAACAGATTATTAATAGTGCTCAGTAAGATTCAAAATGAAGGTGTTGCAAAGAAGAAAGATTCTTTGCAGCACTTTTCTGTGTTTATGCAAATCGTATACTTCTCATTATTTATCTGGAGCATTTGGATGAAAGGAAAAAAATATGGAACAAAGGATTATCTTAGAGACGAAAAATATCACCAAGGTATATCCAGGTGGTGTAGTAGCAAATCATAATGTAAATCTTCAAATCCAGAAGGGAGAAATTCATGCACTCGTAGGAGAAAATGGGGCAGGGAAATCTACATTAATGAAAACGTTATTTGGTATGTTATCTCCAACATCTGGACAAATTTTAATCAATGGAAAAGAAGTACATTTTTCTTCTTCTAGCGATGCCATTCATGCAGGGCTTGGTATGGTACATCAACATTTTATGCAAGTTCCTTCTATGACTGTAGCTGAAAATTTAATTCTTGGTGCAGAACCTAAAAATGGACTTTCTGTCGATCGAAAAAAAGCAGTTGAAATTACAGAACAGCTTTCTAAGAAGTATAATTTAAAAGTAGATGCAAAAGAAAAAGTGGAAAATATATCTCTTGCTATGAGACAGAAGTTAGAGATTTTAAAGGCGTTGTATCGTGGGGCGAATATTTTAATTTTAGATGAACCAACAGCAGTTTTAACACCACAAGAAACGGAAGAACTTTTTGAACAGTTAAAACTTTTAAGAAAAAATGGACATACGATTATTTTTATTTCTCATAAGTTAAACGAAGTAAAAGCTCTTTGTAATCGGATGACGATTTTAAGAGATGGACAGACAATGGGGTCTTATGATATTGAAGATCTTGATGAAAATGAAATTTCTCGTTTAATGGTAGGTCGAGATGTAAGTCTTGATATTGAGAAAGAAAAAGCCGATTTTGGAAAAACGGTTTTCTCTGTAAAAGATCTCGTCTATGTGGATCATTTTGGAAAAACAAAAGTGAACCACGTATCCTTTTCCATTCGAGAAGGACAAATTCTTGGGGTCGCTGGAATTGATGGAAATGGACAATCTGAGTTAGTAGAATTGATTGTAGGTAGCTTAAAACAGGCGAATGGTAATATTGTATTAAATGGCAAAGATTTATCAAAAGAATCGGTTTTAAAGCGTCAAGAAGCTGGGATTTCTCATGTATCCGAAGACCGTATGAAATACGGAAGTGCTCCAAAACTTTCTTTAGAAGATAATGCAATTTCAAAGATTTATTATACCGATCAATTAAAGACAAGAGGACTCTTAGATAAGAAGAAAATTGCTGATTTTACGAAGAAAATTTTAGATGGATTCCTTGTAAAATATGATAATTCCAAACAAGCCATTTCAGAGCTTTCAGGAGGAAATGTTCAAAAGTTAATTGTTGGTCGTGAATATGATTATAATCCAGATTTGATGATTATGAATCAGCCGACACGAGGAATTGATGTTGGTGCAATTGAGTTTATTCGAAAGAAAATTATTGATATGCGCCGAAGAAAAAAAGCTATTTTATTAGTATCAGCAGACTTAGGAGAAATATTATCTCTTAGTGATTCTATCATTGTTATGAATGAGGGACGTATTGTTGGATACATTGATGATGTAAAGAATACAACAGAAAAAGAATTAGGACTTTATATGCTTGGTGTAAAAGAAGATTCCAAAGAACAGATAGGAGGAGCTTACTGTGAATAAGAAGTTTACAACAGTCCGTTTGGTCTGTGCCTTTTCTATTGCCATTATAATTTCAATAGCAATTATTTTTTCTATTAGTAAAGAACCTTTCGTTGCTATTTCTAATTTATTTTTAGGACCATTACAGTCAAAGAGACATTTTTTTGATGTACTTGCAAGTAGTGTTCCATTGATGTTTACTGGACTTGCACTAGGGCTTGTATTTAAATCTGGAAATTTCTCTATGATTACAGATGCAGCCTTGTATACAGGTGGAGTAGTAACAGCTGCTCTTGCAATTAAAGTAATATTACCAGTTGGCGTTCATCCAGTGGTAATTCTTCTTGCAGCAGCCATTGTTGGTGGAATTATTGGAAGTATTCCTGCTCTTTTAAAAGTTTATTTTCATACCAATGAATTAGTAACTTCTCTCATGTTAAATTATGTGTTCTTTTACTTTGGAATTTTTATTGTAAATAAATTTTTAATTGATAGACAAGCAGGAACATTTGCATCTTTAAGATACCAAAACAGTGCGACTTTACCAACTCTTCTTCGTGGTACAAAACTTCATGTGGGATTTTTCATTGCAATTGCTGTTGTAATTCTTTTATATATCCTTGTTTATAAGACAAAATTTGGATATGAAATTAGAATCTCTGGAAGCAATCCACACTTTGCAAAATATTCTGGTATCAATACAAAGAAAGTCATTATTATGACACAGGTCATTGCTGGTGCTGTAGCAGGTATTGGTGGTGCTGTAGAACAAATGGCAATGTATCCAAGATTTAACTGGCAAGATTCTCCATCCTATGCTTGGGACGGAGTTATTATCGCTATTTTATCAGGAAATAATCCAAAATTTGTTCCACTTGCAGCCTTTTTCTTAGCATATATTCGTGTAGGGGCCGATTTAATGTCTAGACGCTCTGATGTACAAAATGAGTTAGTATCGATTATACAGGCTATTTTAATTTTATTTATTACAGCAGAGAGATTTATGGCTGGATGGAAGCAAAGACAAGAAGCTAAGAAAGCATTAGAAGGTTAAGGAGGTAACACATGGAAATTTTACAAGATATTTTAAAAACATTAAGTCTTCCAGAGTTTTATTTTGCTATGTTCCGAAGTGCAACTCCTGTGCTTCTTACGACATTGGGAGCTATGATTGCTTCTCGTTCTGGGACAAATAACATCGCTTTAGAAGGAACCATGTTAATTTCTGCGTTTGTCGGTGTTGTTGTAAGTGCTTTTTCTCATAGTGCATGGATCGGGTTTTTAGGAGCTATATTAGCCGGGTTTATTGTAAGTAATATTTTAGCGTACTTTGTATTAAAGTTAAATTCCAATGCTGTTATTTCAGGGATTGCTCTTAATACATTGGCATCGGGTGGAACTATTTTCGTTCTATACTTAATTACAGGAGAAAAAGGAGCATCGACTTCACTTCCTTCTTTAAAGTTGCCAAGCATTACGATTCCAGTGGTAAAAGATATTCCAGTGATTGGTACGATACTTTCTGGACATCATATTTTAACATATGCAGCTATGATTTTAGTTGTAGTTATTTGGTATATGTTCCGATATACAAAATTAGGTATGCATATTCGTGCAGTAGGAGAATCAAAAGATGCAGCAGAATCTGTAGGAATTTCTGTAAAAAGAGTGAAGTACATCGCGTTAAGTTTAAGTGGAATTTTAACAGGGATGGCAGGAGCCTTTTTATCTATGGGATATTTAGGTGTATTTTCTTCTGGTATGACTGCTGGACGAGGATATATTGCACTGGCAACACAGGCTATCGCAGCAGGAAATGCAGTGATCGGGATGTTTGCTTCCCTACTGTTTGGTTTTTGCGCTAGTTTATCAAATTATTTACAATCTTCAGGAATACCACTTCAATTTATCCAAATGATGCCATATTTAATTATTGTCATTGCTTACACAATTTACTGTGGTATGACAGAACGTAACAAGAAAATGAGACAGTTAAAAGCAGGAGATACAAAATGATAGAACTTCATTTACATTTAGATGGTGCACTTCGTCCAAAAACAGTATGGGAGTTAGCACAGTTACAACAAGTCAATCTTCCTTCTCGTAGTATAGAAGAAACGAAAGAAATGATGGAAGTTCCAGAAAATTGTAAGACACTTTCAGAATATCTAGAACGCTTTGATTTGCCATTACTTGTTCTTCAACAAGAAGAGGCGATAGAAAGAGTTGCCTATGAGCTAGTGGAGGATTTAGTAAAGTTATCTGTTGAATATGCAGAAATTCGTTTTGCTCCTCAACTTTCTACGAAAAAAGGCTTATCTCAAGAACAAGTAGTGGAAGCTGCAATTCGAGGAGTTCAAAGGGGAATGAAAGAATATCCGTCGATTCGTGTAGGTTTAATTCTTTGTTGTATGAGAGGAGATGACCTTGTTTACGAAAATATGGAAACGATAGAAGTTGCTCATAAATATTTAGGAGATGTTGTTTGTGCAGTTGATTTAGCAGGTGCAGAGTCATTATTTGCAACAGACTTGTTTGAAGATGTATTTACAAAGGCTTCTATGTATAAAATTCCAATGACAATCCATGCAGGAGAAGCGGATGGTCCAGAAAGTATTTGGAAAGCATTATCGTATGGTACAAAACGAATTGGTCATGGGATTGCTGCGATACAAGATCCAAAATTAATTGAAAAATTAATAGAAGATCAAGTGACTCTTGAAATTTGTGTGACAAGTAATGTTCATACAAAAGTAGTAGAATCATTAGAAGCACATCCTGTTCGGAAATTATTTGATGCTGGAGTTCGTGTGACAATTAATTCAGATAATATGACGGTGTCTGATACAAATATTTGGAAAGAAAAAGAAATCGTGAAACAGGCATTCCATTTTACAGAAGAAGAATGGAAACAGATGGAACAATATGCAAAAGAAGCAGC
>JADIML010000075.1 GCA_017694765.1 Candidatus Scybalomonas excrementavium | reverse complement strand
GAGGTAACTATGGATCAATATCTTACAAATCATCTAAAACTTTCTTCAAAACTAAAACCTAGAAAAGTAGATATTTTACTTTTTTTATTAGTAGCTCTTGCTAGCTGTTTAGCTCTATTATCATTCTTTAGCTTTAACAAGAGTATTTACCACTCTGTTGTCTTACAAAACAGACAGTATACAAAGCAACTGTCTTCTTATGCTACGCAAATCTTTCAAACCCAAACCGAACAACGTTTTACTATTTTAGAAAATACGGATATTTTTTTAGATTCTTATGATACCAAACAACTATTTTCATCTTCTACGATGAAACAACTAACTAAGATAAAAGATAAATATGGTTTTTCTCTCGTTGGTATTATGGATCAAGATGGAAATACTAAAAATACAAACTCCCTTTCATCTATCACTTCAGATATGCAATTATTCAATCAGATATTTACCGGTGAACGATATATTTCTGATGTTATTGAAACTGGAGTTTCTGATGAAACTATGATTTTATTTGCTGTTCCTATTGAACATGAGGATACTGTTATTGCTACTTTATATGCTCATTATAAAGTAGCAAATATTGTAGAACATTTTAACACTCTTCCATCTGATATCAATTATTTCCAAATCATTGATAGTAACGGAACGTATATTACACGTTCTTCAAGCTCCCATGCTTTAGCAAAAACCTCTTCCTCCTCTATTTGGGAAGAATTGCAAAAGTATAATTATCATGATTTAACAAGCCCTTCTCAAATTAAAAATTCTTTATCTAAAGGAGAAAGTGGCTCTTTCGTATTCTCTTATGGTGATGAAGGACGCTTTGTTAGCTATCAGCCTCTTGGTATTAGTAATTGGTATTTATTTTGTGCAGTTCCTGAAAAGTCAATTGCTCAACATGCTGATGATATTAGTGACACTTCTTTTATATTATTACTAAGAATCGTTCTCTATTTACTTTTTATTTTCTTAGTTATTTTTTATTACATGAGACGGATTTACCAAGTAATCCAATTAAAAAATGAAGAGTTAAAAGTTTATAATCATATGTTTCAACTTGTATTACAAAAAACAAATGATGTTCCTTTTTTAATTGATCTTGCAAAACAACAGATTACCTTTTATAGCAGTAGTTTTCCAGATGGACAACGAACTTATTCGATCAAGCAGGTTTGTCCTGAAAATTTAAAGGCGAAAAACTATATTGCCAAAGAATCCTATGAAGACTACCAGAAACTTTATCAATTGCTATTTTTTGAAAAAAATGATTTCAACCATAGCACTCTTCTTCATTTAAAATTACTTGGAGGATATACATGGTTTCAAGTAACTTTATTAGCTTCTTATTATAAACAGTCTAAAAAACATATGATTGGTGTATTAGAAAATTATGAAGAACAAAAAATTAAAGATTTAGAGATTGAACGTAGAAAGCAAGAATCTCTAAACTTAAGCCAAAAATCCGAACGTGATTTTTTAACAGGATTATTCAATCGTGAAGCATTACAATCAAAAATCAATGAACATTTACGATTAACACAGTATTCAAAAGAAATGCAAGGCTTTTGTATTATTGATTTAGATCACTTTAAAGATATCAATGATAAAATGGGGCATATGAAAGGAGATGAAGTATTACAAGATGTTGCTCATATTTTATCTCACAAATTCCGTAAAAATGATATTATTGGTCGTCTTGGCGGAGATGAATTTGTCGTTCTTATTAAAGACTTATCTGACGTAGATGAAATTATTAAATTAGCTTCTGAAATCAATGAGCAACTTCAAATTACATATGAAAATGAGGGTTGCTCTATTACTGTTAGTGCTTCTATCGGTATCTCTTTAGCACCAAAACATGGAACTACCTTTGATGAGCTTTATGAAAAAGCCGATCTTTCTCTCTATGATGTAAAACGTTCTACGAAAAATAGTTTCCGAATTTATAAATCATAAAAACTTAGAGGCATCGTTTGCAAGCGATGCCTCTAAGTTTTTATTCCAAAATATATCCCCTAATATACTATCTAACACTACACCTATACCATATCTACTTACTAATTATTAATCTCATACTTCTATTTCTCTTATATAAAAATGTAAACTTGAATAGTCACCTTTTAACACTGGAATATGAAATCCTGCTTTCATTAATGCACTACCTCTATATACTTCTTCTCCATCATCAATCCGATAAAGTGAATCTTCTTTTAAGCCTTTTAAATATACTTTTATAAATGGAGCATTGGCTCTTGTACGAAGTGAAACTACACTAACAAGCGCTTTCTTTTTCTCTTTATCGACAAATTGCCAAATTGCTACTTCTTCTTCCAATGGATTTGTTAAACGATAATAATCTCCATATTGAATGATATTGTAGTATTTCTTAAACTCCTGAATTTGACTTCGAACAATTTCCTTCTCTTCTTCTCTTAGTGTTCCAAGATCCATCTCATAACCAAATGTTCCAGCCATAGCAACTTCTGCCCTTGTATTTAGAGATACACTACGCCCTGTTTGATGATTTGGAACCGCTGACACATGGGCACCCATACAGCTAATTGGATACCCAAAAGAAGTTCCATATTGGATAGAAGTTCTTTCGATTGCATCTGTATTATCACTGCACCAAATTTGTGGCATATAATAAAGAATTCCTGCATCAAATCTTCCACCACCACCAGAACATCCTTCCCAAAGAATATCTGGATAATTAGACATAAATCTTTCCATTAATTCATACACACCAAGTACATAACGATGACTAACTTCTCCCTGTCTATAGCTTGGCACTTTCGCTGACCAAACATCCGATAAATTTCGATTCATATCCCATTTCACATAATCGACTTTGGCTTCATCCAAAATTTTTGATATGCTATCATAAAGATAATCTCTTACATCTTTTCTCGACATATCCAATACAAGTTGTCCTCGTTCTACATTTGGTTTTCGATTCGGGATAGATAAACACCAATCTGCATGGTTTCTATATAATTCGCTATCTTCATTGATCATTTCTGGTTCAATCCAAAGTCCAAACTTCATTCCTAGAGCATGGATTTGTTCGGCAAGTCCTTTTACCCCATTTGGCAATTTCTTTTTATTCGGAAACCAATCTCCAAGACCTGCTTTATCATGATCGCGTTCTCCAAACCATCCATCATCCATAACGAATAATTCAATGCCTAATTCTCTTCCTGCCTTTGCAATTTCTACAAGATGTTCTTGTGTAAAATCAAATTCTGTAGCTTCCCAATTATTTAAAAGAACTGGTCTTCTTTCGTGCATAAATTTACTTCTTATGAGATTGTTTCGATATAGATCATGAAGTTTTCTTGACATTTCTCCCATTCCAGCGTCACTATATACAAAAACAACTTCTGGAGCGAAAAAACAGTCCTTTGGTTCTACGTAATATCGAAATCCTTCTGGATGAATTCCCATGACGAATCTTGTATGATTGATTTGATCCACTTCTGCTTCTGCAATAAAATTACCACTATATACAAAAGAAGCTCCATAACATACTCCATGGTCTTCTCCTACTCCTTCTTCGCACAATATCACAAATGGATTATGTTGATGACTCGATGTTCCACGTGTACTTCCTACAGAGAGTTTTCCATGTTCGATCTTTCTTCGTTGCAGGGTACGTTCCATAGCATGTCTTCCATAAAAAGAAATCATCTCCATATTATTTTTCCAAAAATCAATACAGCAGGAAAATACTTTGTTTAAGTAAATCGGATACTCTCCCTCATTATAAATAGTGCATGCCCTTGTTATAACGTCAAATTCTTCTAATACTCCATAGTATAAAATAACTTTTACATCAGAATACTTATCTTTTAATGTAATCTCCAAAGTTTGAGCTTCATTTTCTTTCGCCCATACAGCAGGAAGCCCTTTTAACTGATATTTGCCTTGATAAATTTTATAACTATCATAAATAAGTTCAGCAGCTTGACTTCCATCCTCATGTTCTACAGATAAACAACTAGAACGATAATCTCCAATTCCATAAGTTGGATATTCTTGTGGATAGGTATCCAATGAATACCCTCTATCTTCAACAGCCATAGCTTCATATGGAGAGCCTGAAAATCCTCGATTAATCCCTTGGATTAAATAGGATAAATCCATATTTTCTATTTTACTTCCATAATAGTTATGAATCAAATGTCCATACTTACTAATCTGTATTTGATAAGTTGAATTTTTTGTATGAAGTGTAAATATCTTTTTATTTGGTTCAAATATAATTGCCATTAAAGTTTCCTCCTGATGTCATCAAGTAGTACAAATCCACCTTTTTTTTGATTTAATAAAATTTCTTTTTTCTATCCTTTTACAGCACCAGCATTACTTTCCATATAACAACTTTGCATTTTCATGAATAAAATCGCAATTGGAATCGAAACAAGTACAGCTCCTGCTGCAAATCTTGTATAATACTGTGTAATATTTTCTTTTGTAAGCATATTCCAAAGTCCAACTGCTACCGTATAGTATTGTGGTTCTCCACCAGTAATAACTTTTGCAAAAATAAAGTCCACCCATGGAGCCATAAAAGCAGCAAGAACGGTTTGCACAATAATTGGTTTAGAAAGTGGAATTGTAATCTTTGTAAAAATTTGCCATCTTGTGCAACCATCAATACAAGCCGCTTCATCAATTGCTTTTGGAATCGTATCAAAAAATCCTTTGGCTACATAAAATCCAAGTCCAGCTCCTCCAGAATATACAAGAACTAATGCCACTAATTTTAAAGAACCATTGGTAAGTCCTACTCCTTTTAAAATGTAGTAAACGGCAATCATAGACATAAATCCCGGAAACATTCCAAGAATTAAGGCAATGTTCATAAATGGTTTTCTCATTTTAAAACGCATTCTTGACATACTATAAGAAACAGATAATGTATAAAAAGTTGCGATTACACAACTAAAACATGCTACGATAAATGTGTTCCAAAACCAAAGTGGAAAGTTAAATACATCTCTTTCTTTTAAAAGACGAACATAGTTATCTATCGTATAAGAAGTTGGTAAAAATGTTGTTGTATAGGCTCCTTGTTCTGCACGAAAAGAAATAAGAACAACCCATATAATTGGAAGAACCCAAATAACAACTAAAATCGCTAATATAAGATGAATGATAATATTATTCACTGTTTTTCTTTTCATTATTGGAATCCCTCCTCATTTTTATAAGCAGATGTACGGCGATAAACGATTAAAGATGATGTCGCTGTAATGACAAATACTAAAATACCAATAACCGCACCAAAAGAGTAGTCTTTATTATCAATGGTCAATTTATAAAGCCATGTAACTAATAAATCTGTTTTCCCAGCTGTCATTTTATAATATTCCATTGTAGCTGGCGCTCCACCTGTTAATAAGTAAATAACGTTAAAGTTATTAATATTTCCTACAAATGTTGTAATTAAACTTGGAGCTGTTACAAATAACATATATGGAATCGTAATTTTCCA
>JADIML010000074.1 GCA_017694765.1 Candidatus Scybalomonas excrementavium | reverse complement strand
ATCTAAACATAAAAATAATTTATAAATATATAAGGAGGAACTTTGTAATGGCAAAGGGAGAGCCAATTATTAAATTAGATAAATTGTCCAAAGCATTTCAAACAGGTCAAGGACCGATTAAGGCTTTAGATACGATTGATTTAGAAATTAAAGAAGGGGAAATTTTTGGTATTATTGGTCTAAGTGGTGCAGGAAAAAGTACCCTTGTTCGCTGTATCAATTTATTAGAACGGCCAACAGAAGGGGAAGTTTTCTTTGAAGAAAAAGCATTATCGAAATTATCAGGAAAAGAATTAAGAAAAGTAAGACAATCGATGGGAATGATTTTCCAGCAATTTAACTTAATGGCACAAAGAAGTGTGATTAAGAATGTTTGCTTTCCAATGGAGCTTTCAGGTGTTTCAAAAGTAGAAGCCATGAAACGAGCAAAAGAATTACTTGCTATGGTCGGACTTGCGGATAAAGAAAATGCTTACCCAGCTCAGTTATCAGGTGGACAAAAGTGTTGCCATAGCACGTGCATTGGCTACACAGCCAAAAGTTTTACTTTGTGATGAAGCGACAAGCGCATTAGATCCCAATACGACAAAATCGATTTTAGAGTTATTAAAAACAATTAATCAAGAATTGGGAATTACTGTAATTATTATTACTCACGAAATGGATGTCATTGAAACCATTTGTGATCGGGTAGCAATTATTGATAAAAGTAAAATTGCAGAAATGGGAACAGTGGCAGAAGTTTTCTCAGAACCAAAGTCAGTCATCGGTAGACAGTTAATTTTAGGAGATTCCGTTGATCATTTAGAATTTAAAAACGGAAGAATGTTTCGAATTGTCTTTGATGGACATTCTACCTATGAACCAATTCTTTCTAACTTGGTTATGGCATGCAAAATTCCAGTTAGCATTATGCATGCAGCCATTAAAGATATTCATGGAACTGCAACTGGACAGATGATTATTCAAGTACCAGATAATGAAACGGATATTGCGAAAATGATTCATCATTTAAAAGCAAACAACGTTCCAGTTGAGGAGGTAAGAAATTATGATATTTAGTTTAGGAAAATTTCTAGTAGATGTAGATACATGGAAAATGATATTTATAAATGGAATTGGGGAAACTCTTTATATGGTATTATCTGCTTCTGTTATCGCCTATTTAATCGGAATACCTCTCGGGGTCATTTTAGTTGTTTTTGATAAAGGTGGACTTATTCCACGCCCAAAATTACAAGGGATACTTGGAACATTTGTCAATTTAGTTCGTTCCGTTCCATTTTTGATTTTAATTATGTTAGCTATGCCGATTACAAGAATGATTACAGGAACAACATTAGGTTCTACAGCGATGATTATTCCGCTCATTATTACAGCAGCACCTTATATTGCTAGAGTTGTAGAATCATCCATTCGAGAGGTAGATCCGGGTGTCATCGAAGCAGCAAAATCCATGGGAGCTTCGAACTGGCAAATCATTTGGAAAGTCATTTTACCAGAAGCAAAGCCTTCTTTATTAGTGGGAGCAGGTTTAGCAGTTACAACATTGTTAGGCTATTCAGCGATGGCAGCCATTGTAGGTGCAGGAGGACTTGGAGCTTATGCCATTAATTATGGATACTATCGTGGAGATTCGGTTATGCTTTGGATCAATACGATTTTACTTGTTGTTATTTTCCAAATTATGCAAGAAGTATTCTTAAAATTAGCAAAGGTAGTTGATAAGAGAACAAGATAATACGTTTTCTATGGCTATTCAATTTTATAAAAAAGGAAAAGGAGAAAAATATTATGAGAAAAGTAATTTTAACATTAGCAGTGACAGCCCTTACTGTAGTATCATTAGTGGGATGTGGTGGCACAAGTGCCAATAAAGATTCCAAAACAATTATAGTAGGTGCAACGCCAGCTCCACATGCTGAAATTTTAAAAAGAGCAAATGAATTAATGCAAGAAAAAGGGTACACACTAGACATTAAGGAATATACCGATTATGTGCAACCAAATTTAGCAGTGGAAAATGGAGATATTACAGCAAATTTCTTCCAACATCAACCATATTTGGATCAATTCAATGAAGAAAATAAAACACATTTAGTTTCCGTAGCCAGTGTTCATTATGAACCATTTGGTATTTATGGAGGAAAGACAAAATCATTAGAAGAGTTACAGGATAAAGCGAAAGTAGCTGTTCCAAATGATACGACAAATGAGGCAAGAGCTTTATTATTATTACAAGCGCAAGGATTAATTACATTAAAAGAAGATGCTGGTTTAACAGCTACAAAGAAAGATATTGTAGATAATCCAAAAAATTTAGAAATTTTAGAAGTAGAAGCAGCACAGATTCCACACTCTTTACAAGATGTTGATATTGCAGTTATTAATGGAAATTATGCTTTGTCAGCAGGACTTAGTGTAAAAGATGATGCTTTAGCAATTGAAGCAGAAGATTCTGTTGGTGCGGATACGTATAAAAATGTTCTTGTTGTCAAAGAAGGCAACGAAGACAATGAGGCAGTAAAAGTCTTAATTGAAGTCTTAAATTCTGATGAAATAAAAAATTATATTAACGATACGTATAATGGAGCAGTAGTACCATTATTCTAAAGAAAGTTTGGGGCTATCATAGTTTTGTGATAGCCCTTTTTCATATTGTTTATAGAGAATAAAAACATTCCCATAGGAAAGCTTTTCTATATGGAGAAAGACTAGCAGTATTTGTTGTTATTTTCTGAAAAACAAAATAAATGCAAAAATTAAAAAAAGGTATTGACTTTTTATAAGAAACAAGATATACTATAAAACGTCTTAAAGACATGGGATCTTAGCTCAGCTGGGAGAGCATCTGCCTTACAAGCAGAGGGTCACAGGTTCA
>JADIML010000073.1 GCA_017694765.1 Candidatus Scybalomonas excrementavium | reverse complement strand
GGATTTTTAAATTTTCTACCATATTTTTACATTCTTTCGCATATTCTGGATCTTCATCCATATTTCCCATAATCCATAACTTTAATTTTGGTTCTTGCTGTTTTGCTAGCATATAGCTACTAATTAATGTCTTTACATCTTTAATTGGTGTAACACGCAAAACTGCTCCAACATGAATCCAATCATCCCCTTCCTCTTTTTGTGGAATTCCTTCAAATCTCTTTGCATGAACCCCATTTGGAATCACAATTGTCTTCTCTCTTGGACATCCCAATTCTATTTGAAATTGCCTAGCTTCTTCAAATAAGGATACGACTTTATCAGCATAGGTATAACCACAACGTCCTATCTTTTTAAATTGATCAATCCAAAGATCTTTATAAACACCTCTTACCCAATTTGCCTTTATAATTTCTTCTTCTCTTTCTCTTGTATAAATTCCATGTTCTGTCATTAAAAATGGTTTCTTATAAAATAATTTTTGAGCAGTTGCCCATAAGCCTGCATATCCATTTGATACAGAATGATAAAGATCACACTCTACCCTTTGCGACTTTAAAATTGTAAATAGTGGTAAATACATGGAGCGCATTGTCCATAGAAAATCAGAAAATATCATTCTTTCAAAATGTTCCATATAATAAGTTTGTACCATTTTTAAAAAATCTTCTCCAATTAAAAAAGAATTTAAAGAAACATTTCTCTCTTCAAAAAATTGAATAATTGTTTTCCAGTCTGGATCCACTCCAAATAATAAACTTTCAAAGGCTTCATATTCTCTTTTTGATAATTTTCTTTTCCTTTGTCTTCTTCCATGAATCACATCATCATCCAATAAGTAAGTTTCCCTTATCTCTGATACATTGGATGGTATCTCATATTTAAATTCTCGCTTTTCTTCTGGCCGAGCTACAATCGTTTCAATTACAAACTCAACATCTGGCATACGAACCATTAAGTTTTGCATCCAACTTGAAACGCCTCCTCGAATATATGGATACGCACCTTCCACAATTAAACATACTTTCATAGAAATCCCTACTTTCTATATGTTATTTTTATGTGATTATCTGTTGCTTTTATAAGATATTTATCATTACCAATAGAAGTAATCTCCCCTCCTTCAATCTCTTCTATTTCTCTTTGTGTCGATAAGTAAAACCATGCTCTTTGTGCATAATTGTCAATCTTTGCCTGTATACCTGTGTCTGAATATTTTGTAGACACTTCCATAAGTTTAAAAATTTGTATTCGTAAAATAGCCTCTGAAATTGTAACCCGATCTAACCATGGATAACGTTCTTTTTCTATTTTTAATACCGTTTCGATTTGCTTTGATATGTCCTTCCAATCTTGTTTCTCTTTTCCATTGGACTCTAAAATAGAATCGATATCAAGCACGCTACATGTAAAGCCCAAGGAACGAATACTTTCTGCACTCTGTAATAATATTGGCTCTATTTGCTCAAAATCATTTTCAAAACTTGGAATGTTCACTTGGCGAATGGATTGTTCTTGAAAACTCAACTCATCGTTCCAATCCATTAATTGATTATAAAAAGGAGAATCTACTTGCATATTCCCTCTTTGATCAATTTGTCCTATTTCACTTCCTCTTTCTAAAAATTCTTCTATATAATATTTCATTCGCCTATCACTCACCATCTGTAATTTTACATATTCTCTACTATATAAAGTCAATGGCACTCCATATTTCTCGCTCATTCTTAACAGCTGTGGCATAAAAATATCAAACTGAATCGATAAACTATCTCTTCCATATCGTTTTTCTAACATTGGCGATTCCACTTTTTTTGTATATGGAATCCCTTTTATTCCTACACAATATGCATTAATAATCGGATATAAGTAATTCTCTCTTATGTTTTCTAAAATACTTGTAATACAAAGATATCCTTTTTGATTGTTGCTTAATAGCTCTGATAAGACATAAACACTTCCATTTTCAATTGAAGGCTGATATCTCCAAAATAAAGGTGGTAACTCTTCATTTTGTATCGTCTTATCTTTTAATAAAGCATGTGCGAATACTTCTGTTTGCTTTCTTAACACCATATATGGCACATGTTCTATCTTTTTTTCTTCCTCTTGTATCGTACCAAAAAATAAATCTCCACTCAGTCGAATCCCTTTTGCCTTTATAAAACCTTTCTCACCTTTAATTCCTAAAAGTTTTTTTAATGTATGATTTTGAAGTTCTATATCATTTGGAATTTCTAAAAACAAAAGTGTCATTCCTTGCTTATTCCACTTTTTTAATTGCTGTACCTGCTTATTTGTATACTGTTTAAAATCTACAATCAAAAGTTCCACTTCTTTATTTTTTATACTTTGAAAAGAAGATGTGATTCCATAGTTTTCTTTTATATTACTAAGCTGTGCTTTTATTATTTTTTGACTTTTACTTTCCCTATTTGTAAGAAAATAAATACTTGGTTCTTTCTCTTTTTTCACTTCTTCTTTTGCCTTTACTGCTTCTATTACTTGTGTTTCTTGTCTTACTTTTTCTTTCTTTTGCAGACTTTCTCTTTTTTCTTTTCCATAAAATGATGTAAAATTAACTATGAAAATAAAGGCGATTAATAGAATGAGCATAATACAGAGAAAATAAAAATAAATGCTATTTTTTACTTGATGCTGTCTTTGCTTTTTATCCCCTCTTTTCAATTTCTTTTATCCTCTTCTTTCTATATAATAAATAGACCTTTAATGTACTAAGACTCATCAGTATCATATACTTACCAGCCTTTAATAATCCTGCATGCATGGAAACACCAGCTACTCTTTCATACATAATAGCTGGAATTTCTTGAATTTCAAATCCTAATAATAACATTTGTACTAGCATATTAAGATCAGGATATTTCGTATCAAAATTTTGATACTGCGCATAATAAGAAAATGCTTTTTTATTCATTCCTTGTAGCCCACTTGTTAAATCCGTCAATTTACATCCCGTTGTATGGGCAACGACTATCCGAAATATATGAATGGCTATCATTTTCAGTTTTGACATTTTAAAAGATTGGCTTCCCTCTAAAAATCTAGATCCAACAACAATATCTGGAGCATTTTCCTTTTCTGTAAGACATCCAAGCTTCTCACAAATTCTATCTAAATTCACTAAATCATGCTGTCCATCGGCATCCATCTGTATGACATATTCATACCTATGTTCTACTGCATATTTATATCCTGTTTGAAGGGCTACTCCATAACCCATATTAAAAACTTGAGAAATTACTTTAACTCCTTGATTTTTAACTTTTTGTGCCGTATCATCCAAAGATCCGTCATCAATAACAAGCACATCCATGTACGGTATGAGCCTATGCTTTTTCACATTTATTAAAACTTTTTCAATAGACTCTGCTTCATTATAAGCTGGAATAATTAAAAGAATTTGTTTTTGTTCCATAAAAAACCTTCTTCCTATATCAATACGATTCATCCTGTTTCGCTGTTTCTACATAATCAACTGATAAATTTAAGAGAAAATATGGATCTTGTTTTATTCGATAAATACACACTTGTTCATCCTCATAGACGAAAGAAATATGCCTTGGATATACTTTTTTAATTGTTTCAATCCAGTAATACAATTTTGACATTACAATATCTCTTTTAAAGTAATAAATACTATCTTCTCCATGTAAAATATCTTCACTCGTTCCAAACTCTAAATCCATCTGTGCCTTTTCCGGAGATATCTCCTGTGTATTCTTACGTTCTGCCACATCGCTGCGATCAATATTACGAATATCCGATCGAAAACTCGTTGGCTTATATTCCAAGACTACATAAATCTCTTTTGTCGGAATATAAATACTCTCTTCTTTCTGATCCAAACTTTTTAATAAATTAGAAATCTCATAATGATATCCATCATAACGAATCACAGAAAGTGCATTTGTAGTCGTTAATAATGTCCAATCTTTCTCTTTTTTATCTTCTACTAAAGATAGTGCCATCTTCATATCTGCCTCTGAAATCGTGATCTGATAATACCGATACTCTTTGATAAAACCTTGTGTATAAATGAACAAAAGACTTCCAATTCCTAATAAAAGAATCCCTATTTCTGCTACTTTTTTATGAAGTATCTTTAACCCATAAAATATCACTTCAAATGGGAAACAAAGTAATGGAATCGTAAAAAATGCTTCAAATGTTGCCATTCTCTTTGCTTCAATCACTACTTTCCAATCAAAATAATAACTGCAAGCTAAAATAGCTCCTACCTCCCACAAAAGAGCAAAAAAGAGAAACGTTTGATACTTTACTTTTTCTTTTGCTATTAGAATACCTAATACACTATAAACACTCATTCCAAAAGCAATGATCATAAATAGTTTTGAAACCTTCTCATTTTTTAGAGTATTATTACTCAAATATATCGCTTCTTTTTGTAAAAATGTTTCAAAGGACATTGGCTGTTTTGATTCCTCTTTCGTCTCTTCTTCCTCTTCTAATGCTGCCTCTTTACTTTTGGTCGTATTAGACATATTTAATGCCCATTCGATGGATCTTTCAAATGGATGTCCTAAGCTATATTCAATTGCAAATGGTAAAATAGAGATACATAAAGCCCCAATTCCACCTAAGAAATACCAAAGAAGTAGCTTACGTTTTATCATTGGTATGAAAAATACGATACCAAAACAAATACAAATAATTCCACAAGCAATAGTAATATAAAAATGAATATAAAATGTCCATGTAAGACTCAAAATAAAAGCATATAAATCCCATTTATCTCTCGTTTTAAAATATTGTATCAAGGAGAATAAAACACCTGCCATGGCAATAAAACCAAATTCCATTGGAAATGCAAACTGAAATCGAAAATAGGAAGTCGAGTGAAAGAAGTCCAATAAAACAAATAAACTCCATCCAGCTAATGCTATATAACGATTCGAACATACTTGTTTCATTACCAAATAAAATGAAACCATAATAAGTCCAATGGCCCAAACTGGATAATTTAAATACACTCTAACAACATGGAATCCAAACATTTTTGAAAGTGCCACCATTAATGTATGCACGCCAAATGGATAAATACCAGATGGATATAGCTCTCCATTCATAAGACTACTGATCCAATATAAATGCGTCTCTTCATCCGTATGTCCGTATGCAACATTATGTAATTTATACCATCCATAAAACCATACAGCCCAACCTAAAATACATACAATCCAAAAAACTTCCAACCCACGAGTTTTTATAAAACGAAACAGATGCTTCTTAACGGTTTTATAAACTTCTCTTCGTATATCTCGATAACAATGCTTAATACCATATGTCCCATTTTCTATTTGTTCTAATCTATTTATTAAGTATGCCTTTTTTTTCCTAATCATTTTTCTCTTTCCAACTATGAAAATCAATACAGGAAGAAATACAAGCATAAACCATAACATTTTTCGTTTTAAAAGTCCCATTTCTCCTAACAATAATACGCTAAGAAAAATATAACTATTGGCGATTGCTTGATAAAAGAAAAATTTAAAAGTAATACTTTTTTCCTTACAATATTCTCCTAAACATATGGCTGGCAACCAAAAAGCTAAAAATCCATATCCAAGAAACGATAAACATATTATCCATATATTCTTTACTATCATGTTAACCACCTAATCTTGATAGAATCGAATCCAATCTAAACACTCATTATCTAAAATCAAAGGAGAATTTTTTATTTTCAAAATTGTATTTTGAAAACTTTCTTTCATCCCTTTTTCAAAATAATACTTTAACACTAACTTCGCAGATTCCACTTCTTGTTCCATTGTTCTTTCTGCAACTTGGATCCAAAATTCCATTCTTTCCTCTTTATCTTGTTCTTTCCATAAATTATAAATCCCAACAATCCAATTTCCATAAGTTAAACTTTGATAATTTTGAAAAAAATAAACTATCTTTTCGTCAAGATACTGTAAATAAATTTTTTGATCAGGGTCACTATAAATATGCATTTGCAATACTTTTAAACAATACGTAATATACGCCTCTAATAGCTTCTTTTTATCATCTCCTTCTTCTTTTTCACAAAGCATTCTCAACCGATATTCATCTTCTCGACTTTTAGAAATCATATCCGTAATATAAGTTGCAGCATAATGAACGATCTCAGTATCCGTATCATCCATTGCTGAGCGTATTACACCTACATGATCTTCGATATCTTCTCTCTTTAACAGTTCAATAAACATTTGCCGTTTATCTAGAGTATCAGAAATTCTCAATGCCTCTTCCATTGGAACAAGGTTTGCTTCCTTTTCCATATCATCATTGATTAAAACACGACTTCTCTTCTTGCTAAAACTGAGTTCTCCCTCATCTATAAGAATGTTTTTCCGAAAAAAAATCTTATAGATACCTATCGAACATATATAAAATATAAATCCAAGAACTGGTGTAAATAAGAAAAAAATTCCAAGAACAAAATTTCTTTGCTCCTTCTTTCGAAATATTTGACAAAGCATATAACATATCACACAAAGAATATTCACCAAAATTGCACCAATGATGTAATGTTCTTCCATGTTATGTCACTCCTTCCCTGCTATCATCTATTTAATCCACGATGTCAAATTCCAACTGATTTCTCTTAAATCTCTCTCTTACAAACTTAGCATCCTCTGTATTAGAATTTGCCAATAAAATATAGATTGTATCTTCTACTTTCCCAAGAAAATCCGTTTCTCGAACTAAAGATTCTAATAAATGATAGTAGTCCATTTCTTCCTCCTTCGTTAAAAATGACTTTCTACTAATCATTTTTAGTAATACATAATCCATTTTCCCCTGACTTTTTCCATCTTTATAAATATCATACATTTTGTTAAATGCATCTGGATACATAATCCTAGAATTCTCAAAATATTGGTTCGACAGATTTTCCAAATAAGCAGTAGCTCGAATCATAGAGTCTTCCACCAGTCGAACAACCAAAGCTAATAAATTTGCTTGATATAAATTAATCTTTGTTAAATCATTCGTCCAGATCATAATAACAGCAATTAATTCTTTGTCTAAATTATAAACTCCACTTACATAAGCAGGCTCCTCTTCTCCAATGCTATGACTTCTATAAACTTCTCTTTGTTGTAAACTTTGATACATCTTTAAACTCGGATCAATACATATAGACTTTCCCATCGTCACTGCTTTTTTGGAAGAAAAAGCAGCTAACCGAAAATACTTGGATTTTTTATTCCCAATATATATGGCTACGTCTTGAATCTCCATTAATTCCTTAATCACATCAACTCCTTCAAAAATTACTTTTTGTGGTTCCCAAAAGTCCAATCGTTTTGCAATATCATATACTTTAGCAAAACTATTCTGATAAGAAATAATTCTTTTTTCATACATATTTTTTACGGACTGATTGCTATCATAAATTCTTGTAATATCAATAAGTTCGCTCTCATAATACTTTTTCTCATCGATTAAGTCTGCTTTCTCTCGGTAATACCAGTCTCTCATATAGCCAACTGCCACACCAATAATAAGCATCTGCAAAATGTCCAAATAAATTTCATAATTTGAAAATACTATCACTGCTTCTGGAAATACACTTGCTATCTTAGCTATTGCAGAAAGAGCAATTGCAAATAATCCATGAAGATTTCCATAGGTTATAGCGATCAAAACAATGTAAATTAAGTAAAAATCAATACTCTTTTCAAGGACTGTTCCATTTAAGAGACTAACTATCCAATGGGTAATCAAAAATAGACCAATATTTTCTAGTATAGGAACAAGTATTTTCCTAAAAACATTCGTATCCTTTTTTTCCTCTTGCTCAAAGTCATCTTCTTGTAATACTTTCGATGTTGCTAGCAACCCTTCACGTAACCCGTATTTGATATAATAAGAAATCGGTTTTTTAGAAATATCTTTAATAGGTGCAATACCTTGATTGTCACTTGATTCTTCATCCATACAAATAATATCTTCTGGAAGCAAACGCTTGACTTCTTCTAAAATTTCTTCTTCTGTATATATACTACCTGGCACAATATAATGGCGTTCCATTTCTGAATCTTGAAAAATTCTCATAAGAGCATCCACTGCATCTTTGGCATATAAAACTCTATGCTCCTTTTCTTTCATAATCATGACCTTCTTATCATGATAACAACCTTCTAAGAGTCTTGTACAAATATCCATACTATTTGGATTTCTATCTCCATATACTTCAGGAAAATGTATAATCGTTATATGAAATTCATCACTATTTTCTTGTCGAAAGACAGCTTCTACCTGAGCAAACATATGCATATCATTCGTTTCTGGCATAAGTGCAGACTCAATAGAGATAGGTTCCATCGATGATTCTCCATAAACACCAATGGACGAACAATAAATAACTCTTTTTATCCCTACCTTTTTTGCCTCATTCAAAAGATTTGTCATATCTCCTACATAAGTGCTACGACTAACATCATCTCTCTTCCTTGCATATCCAATATCACAAATTCCAAGAATAATCATAACATCACAGTTTACATTCCTTAGAATCGTCTCAATTCCTTTACTTTGAAAGCTAAATTTATATTCTTGGAGAACACCTCGAACTTTTTTCTCATTGATTCTTGTTTCACTTCCTGTGATAACAAAAATTTCATGACTCTCTTTCTTTAGTCTTTGTATTAATTCATTACAAATAATTCCATATTGTCCACAAATTAAAACTTTCATATGACTACCTTTTCCTATCTTTTTGCTTCTCAAGCTGTAATTCATGTAGCTGCTCTTTTAATAGAGCAACTTGCATCGCTAGTTCTTTTATTTCTGCTTCCATTTTTGTAATAGAAACTGTATGTCGATATCCAATAATTACCAATACTGTTAGGAGAAAAAAAATCAGAGTTGCTGGTGGCCACCAAACTCCTAGAAAATGTGCTACTCTCGTTAAAATGTTAGGAAATATAGACAAACATAAAATCCCTATGACTCCCATCATCCAAAGTACACTATGCTCTTCTGATATTTTCTTCTTCTTCATCTGCATAATTAACTCAAACAGAAACAATACCGAAATACCAATTGCGATTAGTTGTAAAATATATGTCATCCAAAATCCCCTTTCTTTTAAAATCTCTCTAATCTTTAGATTGTAGTTATTCTTTGTACCAATCTATGACAAATATATATTGTATAAAAATAAACTATATCTATGACTGTATTCTTATTATACTAATAAAATTGCATAATGTAAAATCTTTTATAGAATTCTATGCTTCTTCTCTGATTCTTTTGTATTTTTATACATTAATATATTTACAATATAACCAAATTATGGTAATATATGGAAATAAAAGTCATAATTTTTATATACCTTTTGTTAATACACTATATTAATATAGTTATTACAACTTTAAATACTAAATACAAGTGAAAGTATAGTGATTCAAATTGAAAAAGAAAATTCAGAAAATCTTAGGAATGTTATTTGTATGTATAATGTTAGTAGGAATGAGTACAACAGTTTATGCTGCTACTAATGAGCCAATCTTACCACAATTACCTATATTAGAAAAATATAATGAAAATAATCATACAAATATAAAAGTACTGAAAAATTACAATAAGACTTCAACTTATGCTTGGACTGGTTCTGGTTCAGCCACACAGGTAACTAATGTTTCTTTATATACTTATGGATGGCCCACAAATGGTCATTTTATAACCAAATAACTTTTCAAGAGGCATTTACCTTTTCAGCTCCTCAATAAACTATGCTATCAAAAAAGTAAAGGAGAACCACAGTGACACGAATTAACTCCATGTTTTCATCTCTTAGTAACTTGCAGACAAATAGAACAAATCAAAAAAGCTATCAGAATCTCACTCTGATAGCTTTTTTCGTAAGTATTTATTTTTCAACAATTGTTTTTGTTAATCGATATTCTTCAAGACGTTTGCTAATACGTTCTGTTGGATCTAAAAGTCCAGAAATAGAACCATCATGATTTAATGTATCAATAAGATGTGCAATATATTTGCTCATTCCAGCACTTTCATACCAAGGACGGTTTAAAAGTTCTGGTGCTTGATATGTTAAGTCAGTTGTAATAACCTTTGTAATGATACCATCTTCATAGCATTTGTCAAAGTTTTTAAGTCCGTTTGTAAATAAACCAAATGTAGATAAACAGAATACTCTTCTTGCTTTTCTTCTTTTTAGTTCTTTTGCTACATCGATCATACTTTCTCCTGAAGAAATCATATCATCAATTACTAATACGTCCTTACCTTCTACACAGTCACCTAAAAATTCATGTGCAACAATTGGATTACGTCCATCAATAATCTTTGTATAGTCACGGCGTTTATAGAATGTTCCTACATCAACACCAAGTACACTACCAAGATAGATCGCTCTTTGCATAGCCCCTTCATCTGGACTAATTACCATCATATGTTCACTATCAATTTCAAGATCATTTGTAGAACGAAGAAGAGCTTTTACAAATTGATAAGTAGGTCTTACATTTTCAAAACCATGTTGAGGGATTGCATTTTGAACACGAGGATCATGTGCATCAAATGTAATAATATTGTCAACACCATAGTTTACTAACTCTTGTAACATCATCGCACAGTCTAAAGATTCTCTACTACTTCTTTTGTGCTGACGTCCTTCATATAAGAAAGGCATAATCACAGTTACTTGATGTGGTTTATTACCACAAGCACCAATGATTCTCTTTACATCAGCGAAATGATCATCTGGTGACATTTTACATTTATATCCACTTAAAGAATATTCAATACTATGATTTAAAACATCAACTAAAATATAAAGGTCAGAACCACGAACAGACTCTTTTAAAACTGCTTTTGCTTCACCTGAACCAAATCTTGGGCAAACAGCATTTACTAAATAGCTATCTCTTACATATTCACGAAATGCTACATTTCCTTCATGGTTATTTTCACGCTCTTTACGCCACTGTGTAAGATATGCGTCTACTTTTTTCCCCATATCTCGACAGCCTTCCATAGCAACTACACCAAGTTTCCCTACTGGTATGGTTTCAAATGTAATATCATCTGGCATCATTTTATATTTTTCCTCCGTATTTATGTCAGTTTTTATCGTTTCATTTCTGTTATATCATTAGTACCTGTTTATCGTCAAGTCCATATATTGGGAAATCTTAACATTTTCTCTCTTTTAATATCGATGGAACGCCTTTAAAAGACGAATGTCTTCTCCATAAATGTTGTATATATGATAATGCTGTGCTAATCTTGATACAACTCTTTCTGAATAGGCGGCAGTTAAATCAGATAATGCAAGATTGGTAGAAATAATCGTAGATTTTTTCTTCAATAATCGTTCATTGATACACAAAAAAAGTTGAGAAGAAATAAAGGAATTATTCATCTCTGTTCCTAAATCATCAAGGATCAATAAATCACAATCAAGTAAATAACTAAACTCGATTTCTAGATGTTTTGCATCTTCCAGATCGTCTTGTCTTTTATGAAATCTATGCTTTTCTAAAATATCAAAAAGCTGAAAAGATGTTAAATAAATGACAGAATGTCCTTTATCTAGTAATGCCTTCGCAATACAGTTAGATAAAAAGGTTTTTCCAACTCCTGCATTCCCTTGAAACAAAAAATTCTCATGGGTATTTGGAAAATTTTGTGTAAACTGAATACAAGATTGTAAAATTGATCTCATATTATCTCTTGGAGATGGGCGATTTGGCTGCTTTTGTTCTTCTGAGTAGTAATCCAAACGAAATGTATCAAAATTCTCACTATTTAGTCGGTTCGTAATACCAGATTGAGAATATAGAAATCGAATGATTGCTTGTTTTAAACAAGAACACTTCTCCTGTCCCATATATCCTGTATCCTTACATTTTTTACATACATAAATCGGTTCTAAATAATCTTTTGGATACCCAGCTTCTACAAGTAGTTCTATTTTTTCCATAG
This sequence comes from Candidatus Scybalomonas excrementavium, assembly GCA_017694765.1. GTDB lineage: Bacteria > Bacillota > Clostridia > Lachnospirales > Lachnospiraceae > Scybalomonas > Scybalomonas excrementavium. The sequence continues at coordinate 19,986 of JADIML010000073.1, read as the reverse complement.
AAAGCTCCATATTCTCTCGCTTTAATTCTTGTAAAATAGATGGATCAGAACCTGATAACAGTGCTTTTCCTTTTTGAACCGATGTATGCGCTATTCTCTCCTCTAACTCCTTAATTTTAGGAATTTTTTCATAAATTTCTTCATAACGCTTTTGTAATACTATCTGATTCACTCTTCTTCTTTCTTCATATTCTTTCATTACCATATCATATTGTGCACGTGAAAGTCCCATTAATTTACCTCCTCCTTCACGTAATCCACTGGAATCCCATTTGCTTTATTAATAAATCGTTGTTCTAATTCTTGATAGTCATACGTTCTTTGTTCAAAATTATGAAATTTATTATTAGCAGACACTTTTTCCATTGGCTTAACAGAATTTTTTGTGTTCATTTGTTTTCTTGAAGACTGATGCAATGCATCAAGCTTTGCAATTTCTTCCATAGAAGTAACACCTGCCTGAAACCAATCGCTTAAGATTTTATTTGCATACTTAAAACTTGGTTGATATGTTGCTCCTAACGTTCTATTACATGCTTCTAATATAATTGATAAAGAGAACCCATACGTATTCATCCATGTATCAATGTAGTTTAGTTCTACACTTCCTAATCCTCTGCCTGATACACCAAATGCTTTTACAATGGCATTATAAGTTTTACTATAATTTTTAGTTGAAGTTTTGGCTTGCTCTACAGTAGTAATACCAGATTTATACCATCTAAGTGCCACTTGTTCAGCATATCGAACACTTTTCTTATCAATAGAAACACAGTACTCAATTAGGTATTCCAATAACTCAGATGAAAACTTCAAAGAATCATAAATATAAAAAAGTATATTAATATCTGTAACTGTCAATTGTTTCTCAAAATAACGTTCTGTAATATAAAAAATTTGATTAATTTTTTTTGAATCGGAATGATGATCGAGCTCATAAGGAGATACCGATTTTTTTTCTGGTGTTTTCTTATCTGTCATATATGAGATACTCGCATTCTTTTCATTGTAACTTGTTTTTATCACCTCAGAAATCGGTCGACAAAGTGGTTTTTCTTTTTCTACCTTATCCTTATCCTTCTCTTCCTTTTTCCTATCAATCGTTTTTTCTAAATTAACAGGTATTGGAAGCAACTGCATACTTAAAATTTGGTTCGTTTGATCCTTCGTAATATGCAAAAGCCCCATCGTTTCCCAATAAGCAAGCGCTTCTCCTACCCTTTCTTCTGTCTGCTCTAATTTCTTAGCAAGAATAGAAAGTGTAATACTTTGTCCTGCACCTGCATATCGTAGCAAAAGAAGATATACTTTCACTGCATCTCCTGATGCCTTAGGCAAATACGTATCTAAAAATAAATTCGAAATAACAGTCATAGAACTGCATGTGTGATTCGTTAAAATAATATCGCTCAAAATGGAACATCCTTTCCTTATTGTTCACTATTTGCCATTTTTTAAAAGGGACTACTGTGGATAACTCCCTTTCTAGTTGGCTGATGATTTTCATTATATCACAACTAATCCCTAACATTCCACATAAGATTCTTAAGTAATCGATATTTATACTCGTTTATAGTTTGGGGAAAAATATGGTTCAACTTCTAATTTCTTAGAAAATATAAGGCTTTTTCGCATTTTTATAAAAATGTGGATAATGTGGATAACTCGGTGGACAGAATTTATGAACCCTTTATAAATGGCTAAAATACGCCGTTTTTTCATCTGTATCCAAATTATTCACATCCACATTCTATAAACAAAAAAATCCACAGGAATTTTTCATTAAAATTGTGAATAACCCTGTGGATAATGTGGATAACTTTATGAAATTGTTAAAAAATCCTCTCCAATCGTTACGACATCCCCAGCACCCATTGTGAGAATGAGATCTTCTTCTTCACAATGAGAACGTAAGTAATTTCTAACATCCTCAAAAGATTTTTGATAAGTAGCATTCACATGATATTCGTTGCATAAAATATCTAAAATATCCTTAGATGAAATATCGCCAGGATCTTTTTCACGAGCTGCATAAATATCAACTAAAATTACACGATCGGCTTCTTTTAATGCTTCTGCAAAATCATGCAGAAATGCCTTTGTTCTTGTATAAGTATGTGGTTGAAATACACACCATAATGTTTTATGTGGATAATTTTTTACGGATTGTAAAGTTGCTTTGATCTCTGTTGGATGATGAGCATAATCATCAATCACAACAACCCCATCTTTCTTTCCTTTATATTCAAAGCGACGTTTCGTTCCACCAAACGCTAATAATCCAGCTTTTATATCCTCTTCTTCTACCCCTAATTCAAAGGCAACTGCAATAGCCGATAAAGAATTTACTACATTATGTTCTCCTGGAACACTTAACTCTACATGGAAAGATGGTACTCCATTCACAACTAAATCATACGAACCATTTCCAAGGAAATTATACTGAATATTCGTTGCACTATAATCATAATCTGATTGTAATCCAAACGTTTTCATGCGACAAGTAATCCCTTTTGTTACCTCGCTAAATCCCTCAATATCACCATTTATAACAAGCAGTCCATCTTCTGGCAACTTTTTCGCAAAACGGTTGAAAGAGTCTCTAATTTCTTCAATGTTTTGGAAAAAATCCATATGATCTTCTTCTACATTTAGAATAACACTAATATTCGGGAAAAATTCAAGGAAACTATTGGTATATTCACAAGCCTCTGTTATAAACACTGGTGATTTTCCTACTCGAATATTTCCTTTAATAGAATCTAAAATCCCTCCTACTGTAATCGTTGGATCTAAATCTGCTTTCATAAGAACTTCAGAAATCATAGATGTCGTTGTTGTCTTTCCATGTGTTCCAGAAACTGCAATTGGAACTTTATAGTTTGTCATCATCTGCCCTAATAGACAAGCTCTTGTCATCATAGGAATTTGTTTTGTTTGTGCCATTTGAAACTCTTCATTTTCTGGATGAATTGCCGCTGTATACACAACAAGATCTACATCATCTGTAATATTCTCTGCTTTTTGTCCAATCATAACATGAGCTCCAAGAGAAATAAGACGATCTGTCATTTCAGATGAAGCACGGTCTGAGCCAGATACGCGGAACCCTTCCTTTAATAAAATTTCAGCAAGACCGCTCATACTAATACCACCAATTCCAATAAAATGAATATGAATTGGTTCATGAAAATTAATTTTAAACATAGTGATCCTTCCAATCTTCAATATATAATCATTTTAGCTTATGCATTCTATCGTTTTATTATATATCAATTATTTTTAAATAGCAAGAAACCGATTTCTTCCTATTAAAAAGAATACAGATATTAATTATCTGAAAAAACAGAAACAATTAAAAATATTTATAAAATTTCAAAATATTGTTCACATTTACTATAAAAAGTGGTATAATATCTCCATAAATATAATTATGTGACAGAATTTAGAGAGGTGGTACTATGATTAAGAAAGAAATGATTGCGATGCTCTTAGCTGGTGGACAAGGCAGCCGTCTTGGGGTGTTGACTTCTCGTCTTGCCAAACCAGCTGTTGCTTTTGGGGGAAAATATAAAATTATTGACTTTCCTCTTAGTAACTGCATTAATTCTGGGATTGATACGGTTGGAGTTTTAACACAATATCGTCCCCTTAGATTAAATCAACATATTGGAATTGGTATTCCATGGGATTTAGATAGAAATATTGGAGGGGTTACTGTCTTACCTCCTTATGAAAAAACCGAAAATAAAGAATGGTACAGTGGTACAGCAAATGCCATTTATCAAAATCTTGAATATATGGAGTATTATCACCCTGACTATGTACTCATTCTTTCCGGTGACCATATTTATAAAATGGATTATGAAATGATGTTAGAACATCATAAAGCTACAAAAGCTGCGATTACCATTGCTACCATAGAAGTTCCAATGGAAGAAGCAAGTCGCTTTGGTGTGGTCATTACCGATGAACAAGGAACGATTCAAGAATTTGAAGAAAAACCAGAGCATCCGAGAAGTAACAAAGCATCTATGGGAATCTATATTTTTAATTGGGAGGTGTTAAAAGAATCTCTTATTAATCTCTCTGAACAGCCAGGTTGTGACTTTGGAAAACACATTATTCCATATTGTCATCAAAATGGTAAGAAAATTGTTGCATATGAATTCCGAGGATATTGGAAAGATGTTGGAACACTTGCTTCTTATTGGGAAGCAAACATGGAATTAATTGATACAGTTCCTGAATTTAATTTATACGAAGAGTTTTGGAAAATCTACACGAAAAGTGAAATTCTTCCTGGCCAATATATCGCAAATACAAGTAAAGTTGAACGTAGTATTATTGGGGAAGGTTCAGAAATTTATGGAGAAGTCTATAATTCCATCATTGGCTCTGGGGTTATCATTGAAGAAGGTGCTGTTATTAAAGATTCTATTATTATGAATTATACGAAAATTGGAAAAAATACAATGATTCAAAAAGCAATCATTGCTGAAAATTGTGAAATCAGTGATAATGCTGTACTTGGAGCTTTTGATGAAGTGGAAAATCACGTAGCTCCACATATTTATTCATTTGGCTTAGTTACAGTAGGGGAAGGAAGTTACATACCTGCTAATGTTACCATTGGTAAAAATACAGCCATTTTTGGAATTACAACTCCAAATGACTATGAAAATGGACAACTAGCAAGTGGAGAAACATTAATAAAGGCAGGTGAACTTTCATGAGAGCAATTGGAATTATTTTAGCAGGTGGAAATAGTACAAAAATGGAGCAACTTTCTTCAAAAAGAGCGATTGCAGCTATGCCAATCGGTGGTTCTTATCGAAGTATTGATTTTGCACTCAGTAATATGAGCAACTCCCATATTCAAAAAGTTGCTGTATTTACCCAGTACAATTCTCGTTCTTTAAATGAACATTTAAGTTCTTCAAAATGGTGGGATTTTGGTAGAAAACAAGGTGGACTTTTCGTCTTTACTCCAACAATTACTCCAGATAATAGTATGTGGTATCAGGGAACAGCAGATGCACTTTACCAAAATATCAACTTCTTAAAAAGTAGTCATGAACCTTATGTTGTTATCGCACCTGGTGATGGCATTTATAAGTTAGACTATAATAAAGTATTAGAATACCATATTGCAAAAGGTGCTGATATTACAGTCGTTTGTAAAGACTTAAGCCCAGCTGAAGATGAATTAAACCGCTTTGGTGTCACGACCTTAGCAAATGATAATCGCATTATTGAATTTGAAGAAAAACCTCTTGTTCCAAAAACAAATACTATTTCTTGTGGCATTTACGTGATTCGAAGACGTCAACTAATTGAACTTTTAGAGTGTTGTGCCAAAGAGGGACGAAATAGCTTTGTAAATGATGTTATTATGCGCTATAAAGATGTGAAGAAAATTTATGCTTATAAACTAGATTCCTATTGGAAAAATATCTCTACTGTAGACTCATACTACAACACAAATATGGACTTTTTAAAGAAAGATGTAAGAGATTACTTCTTTAAACAGTATCCAGATATTTATTCCAAAGTAGATGATCTTCCACCAGCAAAATATAATATTGGCTGTCAAGTAAGTAATAGTTTAATATCAAGTGGATGTATTATTAATGGAAATATAGAAAATTCTGTATTATTTAAACAGGTTTACATAGGAAATAACTGTACAATCAAAAATTCCATCATTTTAAATGATGTTTATATTGGCGATAACTGTCACATTGAAAACTGTATTGTTGAAAGTAGAGATACGATTCGTGCTAATACAACTCATAAAGGATTGCATGGTAGAATTAAAGTAGTAGTAGAAAAAAATATAAGATATATTCTTTAATAAGACTAGAAGGGGACGTTAATTATGCAAATTACAGATGTAAGAATTAGAAAAGTAACAAAAGAAGGGAAAATGAAAGCAGTCGTATCGATTACACTGGATAATGAATTTGTTGTTCATGATATTAAAATCATTGAAGGGGAAAAAGGGCTATTTATCGCTATGCCAAGCCGTAAATCAGTAGATGGGGAATATAGGGATATTGCACATCCTATTAATTCTGATACAAGAGAACGAATTCAAGCACTTATCTTAGAACAATATGAAGCTGCTCTATTAGAGGCAGAATCGACAGAAGAATAGAAAAATAGAGCTACCTATTTGGTAGCCCTATTTTTTTATTGCTTTTTCTCATTTTCCTTTGCTTTTGACGCCATAGCATTAATGGAATCATTATAAATCATAATTTCTACACGACGATTTTTAGCACGTCCTTCTTGGGTTTTATTCGTTGCAATTGGACTGTAATGAGAATGTCCTTCTACAATTAACTTATCTGGTTTCACTCCATTTTTCATAAGAAGAGATAATACAGCTACAGCACGTTTTGAAGATAGCTCATAAGCATCGATCTCATTGGCATGATCACGATTTCCAAGATCTGCTGTATTTCCAATAATGCTCACATGATCCACTGTTTTATAAATAGATTTTAAAATATTAGAAATCTCTGTAAGAATTGGCGCCTGTTTCTGTAAAAGTTCTGCAGTGTTTGGATGAAATAAAATAGAATCTTTTAACTGAATACTCACACCAGCATCAGACTTTGATAACGTAACTGAAGATTCTAAGTTATGATCCGTAATATACTCATCCAATTCGCCTACCATCTCATCTAGTTTTGACGTTCCATTCCCAGAAGGGACTTCTTCTTTTGATGTCTGGTTTTGTACATGCTCCTTTGACGGATTCAACGCTTCCTCTAATCCTTGAGAAAGACTTTGTACTTTCGTACTATCGACTGCACTCATTCCATACATGATAATAAAAAGTGCTAAGAGCAATGTAATCATATCGGAATACGTTAACAACCATCGTTCGCTTTTGCCTTCCTTCTCTTCTTCCTCTTCATGTGATCGTCTCAATCTTCCACCCCCCTAGTTTTCAATTCCTTTACGATATCGTTTTTGTCCATCTGGAAATGCTTGATGATATAAAGAAAGCTCATTTTCAATGGTACGTGGTAGTGAACCTTTTGAAATTAGGCATACACCATCTACAATCAGTTCTTTTTGCACAAGACTACGCTTCATAACACCTTTTAACTTATTTGCAATCGGTAGATAAATAACATTGGCAAATCCAACACCATATAACGTTGCAATAAAGGCAGTGGAAATAGAAGTTGCCAATTCTGCTGGATCGCCAAATCCATTACCAAGAACAACAACTAAGCTCATAACTGTACCGATAACTCCCATTGTTGGGGAAAATCCACCCGCACTCTCAAATACACGAATTTCTGTCATCTTTTTCTGCTTATACGAACGAATATCCGCATCTAATACGTATTGAATATCCTCTGGATCTAGCATTTCTTGAATTAAAATTAATCCCTCTTTTAGTAGAAGATATTCTTCTTTATTAAGATCTGAATCTTGTAATGCTGCATCAAGTGCTACGACTCCATCCTTTCGATATGCGGATGAAATCGTAGAAATTTTATTAATAATTTGTTCCGTTGTCCCAGAATGAGGAACTTTAAAACTTGCAATCACTCCACGAATTGCTTGTAAAACATCATGCAACGGAAAAGATGCAATAACGGCACCTATTGTTCCTCCAAATACAATAATAAAAGAGCTAATTGCTTGTAAAGATTCTAGACTTCCTCCTTCATGAGAAAATCCAAATAAAAGTGCCCCAAATCCTAACACAATACCAATAATCAATGAAAAATCCATATATCTCTCCTTCCTACTCTTTCTATTCTATTCCCTGTGATTCCTCTGGTGGTTGTTCCTCTTGACCACCATCTCCTTGATCTGGTTCTTCTTCTTGAGGCGGCTCTTGTTCCACAGGTTTTTCTGTTGTTGGTTCTTGCTTTTCTGTCGTTGCCTCTGTTGTTGGCTCTTGATTTTCTGTCGTCGCTTCTGTCGTTGGTTTTTGATTTTCTGTTGTGACTTCTGTCGCTTCTGTTGTTATTTCTGTCGTTACCTCTGTCGTAACTTCTTCTGTTGTAACTTCCGTTGTTGCTTCTGTTGTTGGCTCTTCTACTACTTCTTCCGTTGTATCTGGTTCTACCATATTTTTCACACCATTGGATATATATGGTTCAAAGGTTCTTCTTTCTAATCCTTCATGTATTTTAGACATATATTGTTTCCAAATTCTAGCTGGATAAGAAGACCCCCAAAGATCATAAATAGAACGTGGCTGATCATATCCTACCCATACAGCTGTTGTATAGTATGGTGTATATCCACAGAACCATCCATCTCGGTTATCATTGGTAGTACCTGTTTTCCCAGCACTATCCATATTATAAATCCCACCAATAGAAGCTGCTGTTCCATGTGATTGGAAAACACCTTTTAATACATCTGTCATCATACGAGCTGCATTTCCTGAATAAATTAATTTTGTATGAATCGCATCAGATACTATCGTTTTTCCTCTAGAGTCTTGTATTTTTACAATACAAGTAGGCTCTCGATACACACCATCATTTTCAATAGTCGCAAAACCTGATGCCATTTCTAATACGCTAACTCCTGTATGGAATCCTCCCAAACTTGTTGACATATTACGGAAATCTTCATCTGCCAACTTCGAGAACTCCATTTCTTTTAAATAATTAACTCCAACTTGTGGTGTCAGCTCTTCATAAATTCTCCATGCTACTACGTTTTTTGAACGCTCTACTGCTTCGCGAAGTGTAATTTTACCAAGATATGAATCTCCTGTATTTTTAGGTCCATCTTCAATTTCACTATCATTTACAATAGATTCTGGATTATATCCAAGTTTTTCAAAAGCAGGTGTATAAACAACTAGTGGCTTAATGGTACTTCCTGGCTGACGATATGTTTGGAAACCACGATTTAATGTATATCCATTTACATTATCTTGCGTCCTTCCACCAACAATAGCAACGACACGCCCTGTATCATTATCAATGCTAACTGCACCACTTTGCATTTCATAAATGCCTTCTTCATTGGTATCTGTAAACATACTAAGTCCATCATTAACGGCTTCTTGCAATAATTCTTGTTTCTCCATATCAATAGAAGTGTAAATACGGTATCCTGCCGTTTTTAACTTTTTCTGATAACGAGCATACACTTCATTATAACGCTCATTATAAGTTTCTTTTTCTTTCGTTGATGGAAAAACATATTGGAATTTAAATCCATCCTTTTTCATCAATGCCTTAATGGCACTATCATAAATAAAGGTTTCTACATAATTATGAACCGCTGATTTTTTGTTTTTAATTTTAATTTTCTCAGCAACTGCCTTTTTATATTGTTTCTCTGTAATCACACCATCTTCATACATATTTTTTAAAATACGATTTCGACGTACTAATGTATTATCTAAATTTTCCCTTGGGTTGTACATATTTGGACTATTTGGAATTGCACAAAGAGTTGCTATTTGAGAGAGTGATAACTTATTGACATCTTTATTAAAATATCCTTTACTTGCAGCCTGAATTCCATAATATCCATTGGCAAAATAGATATTATTTAAATAGAATTCCATAATTTGGTCTTTTGTATATTTCTTCTCTAAATGATACGCAACTACAATTTCTTTAATTTTACGCTCATAAGAGAAACTTGTTGTTAAAAATACATTTCTACTTAGCTGCTGTGTAATCGTACTTCCACCACCAGCTGGCTTCTTGAATAGGACACCTAATACAGCCCTTACATTGGCTTTAAAATCAATTCCATGATGCTCATAAAACTTCTTATCTTCAATAGAAACCATAGCATCAATTGCATATTGTGGAATATCTTTATATTCTAAATAATAAACTTCTTTTTCACTCTTAATTGTTTTGATTAATTTTTTATTTGTATCATAAACAAGACTTGTTTCTGCTGCCTTAAATGTCTCTGGAGTAGACTCTTCCACTGCCTGTTTTGCATCTTTTATCATACCTATGATATTTTGTCCATATCGAAAATAAAACAATCCAGCAATTGCCAAAAATGCAATGAAAAGAATAAGAAGTTGAATCTTTATGACTCTCCAAAATAAACTTTTTTTCTTTTTCTCTTTTTTATTTGCTTTTGAGCCTTTACTTTGCTTAGAAGATGATTTTTTACTACTTGTATGTTGGTTTGCACTACTTGTACCCTTTTTCACCGCTCCTTGTTTTTTTGAAGAATTGGTTGTAGTTTTTGGTCTTTTTTTATTATCTGCCATTCTTTCACCTCATTGTCTTTTTACAATTCCAAATAGGAAAAGTCTGTCCGCTGATTGAGCAAGATATCTCGAATTTGATGATTGCAAGTAAATACAAATACTTGCTGGTTTCCACACTCTGCTAAAAATTTCAGTGTCTTTCCAAGTCGTTTCGCATCAAAACTTCCAAAAATATCATCAATAAAAATTGGAAGAATTTCTCCTTTTGGGAACAGATGTGAAGCTGCCATACGAATTGCGAAATAGATCTGCTCTGTAGTCCCTAAACTCATTTGTTCGATGCCTACAAACCTACCTTGCCGTTCTACTTGAATTCCCATTTGTTCATCAATCATCAATTGTCTATAACGACCATCTGTAATGGCCTCTATAATTTTAGACACCTCTTGATTAAAAGAATGTCCAAATTCATGATAAATATTTGCTGATAATTCACGCAATGTACTCACTGCTAAATCTGTCACTTTATTATCATGTTCTATTTTTTGTATCTCTTGCTTTAAATCCTCGTATTGGGAACGCATTTGACTATTTTTCCTCTCTTCTTCCAAAAGAGTATCTTGTTTTACTTGGTTCTCCAATAATGCTTTCTCACAATCAACAATCTTTGCTTGAATGATCGCTTCCTCTTTTTTTAATAAAAACCCTCTCTCACTTTCATAATCTAGCGCTTCTAACTCTTTTTTTATATGCTCCTCCATTGCTAAAAACTCTGGTTTTAACATCGTATAAGGATTATCATCTAAAAACACTTCTTCTTTTTCCTTATCTTCTAATTGTATCATACTTCTTACATCTGACAAGTTTTTATCTTGATTCTTTTGTAAGAACGAGAGAACAAGCACAATACATCCAACTAAAATCATACCAATTCCAGGGAATATCCACTGCTTCCAAATGCCCGCAAACCCTGCTAAAAAACACACCAATGCTAAAATAGGAAGTCCTAAATCTTCTGTTAATTCTTCCTCTTCGTCTGCTAACCACTCATCTAGTTTGCCTTGTGATTCTTCTATTTTTTGTGGTATTTCTTTTAAAGAATCTTCTTTCTCTTCTTCTAACCAAGTTTTTACTTGAGATTTTTCTTTGGCTAACTTTAGCTCTTTTACTCTTTTTTCTTCATATTCCTCTAAAATTTCTTTTGCTTTTTGCTCTTTTACATACTGCCTTTCTTGTTCAATCTCTTTTTGCTTTTCTACTAGCTTTTCTTTATAAGACTGTAATTGTTTCTCTAACTGTTTTTCATCCAAAAGTAATTGCTGTTTTCTTTCTTTAAACTCTTCTTCTTTTAAAAATCCTGTTTTTAATTGTACCATTTGTTCTTTGGCTTGCTTTTTTTGATTTCTTCTCTTTCTTATGAGAAGCTGACGAATCGCTTCTTCTACATCATACTGCGTTGTTCCTGAAGAAGAAAGTCTATGGCTATAACGGTTTAACTCTTCTTTTAAATAATTTCCTGTCCGAATCTGTCCAGGGTTCATACAAAGAGTCTGCATAAATTGTTCCTTCGTCATAAAATCACATGTATCACAAAGCTCCTTTTTCACTGGAATTTGTTTTCCTGTCATAAGGTTGTAAAGGGATATATCCTTTTGTTCTCTTCGAAATGTTCTTTGGACACGATACTTTGTTTCCTCTAATTCAAATTCCATAATACCACCATATTTTCCACCATATTCTGGATAATAGCGATTATATACATCGTGCTTTGCACCTTTTCCTCTAAGTTTTTCCACATCATAAAGCATTCCAATTAAAAACTGCTCTAACGTTGTTTTACCAGCCTCATTTTCTCCATAAATGAGATTAATGCCTGGCTGAAACTCAAACCCATTCCTATGAAATTTTCCAAACCCATCAATTCCTATTTTTCGAATGATCATATTGTCCCTTTCTAACTCTCTTACTCCGTTTTTGTTGCTAAAAGAGCTTCGATTCCAAATTCCATCGCCTCTTTTGCCATGGGATCTTGTGAATTTCTCATCTTATCAATAAATTGCCCCAATATATTTTCGCGATTCTCCTCAAAAAGTCTCTCCAAATCATAATTTTTCTTCGTTTTATCTACAACTTGTGTAATAAAATAATCTTGTTCTAACGCTTCAAACTGGATATTCCCAGATAATGGCGTATATCCTAACAAGTAGATTTCATAAAAATTATCTCTACCTCGTGTTTCTATCTCTTGTTCCACTCTTTTTGATAAACTATAAAGTGTTTCTGTTTCATCTACTTGTATATAAATTTGATCATACATTCTTTTTGCAGCTCTTATAAATTCTACCTGCTGTCCATCTTCTGTAATTTCCCCTAAGAAATATCCATGTTCTCCTCTTTCCGTATAATCAAGTGGTTCTAAAGAACCTGAATAATTCATAAAGTCTTCTACCAATACTTGTGGCTTATGAATATGACCAAGCGCAATATAATCAAATCCTGACCATTTTAAATCTTCATATTGGATAGGAATATGATTTTCATCACCTCCATGAGCTACTAAAATATGATAGCCTTGTCCTTGAGGTCTAAGATCGTCATAAAGAGGTGCTGTTATTTCTTTTTGATGATAACTAAGTCCCCAAAAAGTTGTTTGCAATTCTTCCACATAAACAGACTCTATCTCTTTTCCCTTTAAGAAAATGACATTGTTGGCAAACTCAAATCGCTCATATGGAGAATTTTCCAAAATACAGTCATGATTTCCTGCGATAAGAACGACTTTTATTGGTGATAATGCTTCTAGTCTTGCATTTAATTCTTTCAAATCTTCCAAAAGTGGTGGATGATGATAAAGATCACCAGAGATCAAAAGAACATCTACTTTCTTTTGTTTTGCCTCTAATAACACTCTTTGGAATGTTTCTTCTATTTCCTTTTTTCTCATCATGCCAAGACCTTTTTTTCTCTCAGGCATCATACCAAGATGTACATCTGCAATATGTATAAATTTCATGGCTATTTCCTCCAAATTATGAGAAAACTCAAGTAGTTTTTCCCATATCCTATCTAACTACACATGGTAGGAATTTTTAGGTAAGCCATAAAGAAAAACTCCCTTTTCGACTTACCTAAAAACTTGAAAGATTTATCAATCGGTTCTTCCTTTTATTTTCTAGTTACGTTTCTATTATTGTTATTATTGTTTGATATAACTATAAAATACTTTATCAGCTAACATCTTCTCTACGTTTGCTCTCTCTTCTTTGATTACCATACCTTTTACAGGATCGGTATAACGGATATGAGTCCCATTATAACTCGTAATTAAAATATAATAATCATCTTTTACTTTTGCAATCACAGGAGCACCTTTTCCTACGTAGTATAACATTTGACTTAATGTTGCACCTGTTGCATTCACAGCTCGATTGCCAAAATACTCTTTTAATAATCCTTCCATAGAAAGATCTTTAATCACTAAATCTGTATAACTTGCCCTCACATTTTCATACTGTAAAATCATAGCCATACAAGCATTTTTAGAATCTTGTACATTTCTTGCTCGGATCGTATCTACTTCAGGAGCAAAACCTCCATAGGATGGCGTATTTCCATATTGCCATATTGTCTGCTGCATACTGCTTAAGACATCTGCCCCTTTTTCTGCTGCATACTGAATCGCATCTCCTGTCTTTGCGTAGTTTCCAATCATTTGTCCATTTTTTGAAACATAATATTTGATAACAGATGATGTCTTGCTTTCTATCGTAATCGTACGATAGTCATCAAAAAGCATTTCCCTTGTCGTTATCACATCCGGTGCTGTTGTGATATATACATTATTTGGGAAAACTAAATATATCTGATTATAACGTTCTCCACTATAAGAAAGGGTAAATAATAACCCACTATCATCTGTATCTGCTTTTCGGATCATAATATCAGAACTTGTTTCTACATAAGAATTTCCCTTCTTCTTCACACGAGAAAGCTCTAAGGCTTGTCCATCTATTTTCGCATTCGTTACATAGATTCCTTGTTTTTTATATGCTACACTTTGTTTCATCTTTGTATCACACATTTTAATGACATACATTGGGAAAATAGACTCTTCTGTCTCTTTCTTATCGAAATCACTATCATTTGCAATTCCATAAAGTAGATTCTCTCCAACAAATCCGATATTTTTTAGTTTGGTTCCCCGATTAGCTTCTATTGCTTTCTTTTTCCCTGTATCTAAATTTCGTAAAACGATCTTTGCATTTTTATAAGAGTTTGCGCTTTCTTGAATTGCTAAAATACTTCCACTATGGCTTGCAACTACACTGGTAGAAGTTACATTTTTAGCAAGCACTGTCTTCTCCTTTGTGTCACAGTCCACTTGATACACTTTTCCATCCAGCAAAAAGAAAAACTGATTTTTTGTATTGTAATATAAGACTTGCCCTACTTCTTCTTTCAATGTCTGATAGGTAGAATCGGATGGAATGTAGAGAAGTTCTTCAATCGTATCCTCATTTGGATCAAAACGATATAAAGCAATCCCACAAGTACCTTCATGTCTACCTCGATTCATATAGCCATAGACTGTAAATATCAGTTCTCCATCTTCTTCCATACGAATTATTTTAATATCATGTTGATCATAATCATTTCTAGCTTCTATGGCATCATCCTGTCGAAAACTAAACACTTTGGTCATACTCACTGTTTTATAATCATAGTACCAAAGCTGTTTTTGACGAACCATTGCCATTTTCTTTCTATCACTATTTGTTACAACCTGAATATCTTGACTTGTCCCAATTCCAAGTTTAAACGCATTTTTTCCAGAATCAATTAATTTCGGATTAAAATATGCCTCTTGATGACGCTGAAAATCCATTAAATACATACGTTCTTTTCCATAGGTAATCCGATAGTATTCTGTCACATAATAATACTCTTTTTGTTTTTTAGCATTTTCTGCTGATAAAATATAATACGTTTCAATAGAAATAGTATCATCATCGAAATCTTGAATACTTATCTGCATTTGTCCTTCTTGCTTTGGCTTTAAACTAGCAAACGTTAAGCTTTCCATACTCGAATGAATATTCACATAGCTTAAACTATTATTATTCTGATCATCTCTTGTTTCCATATAAACAGCTAGCTCTTCCTTTGCTTTTTCAGGCTCTAATGTAGCGTCATGGAAAAAAGTAACAAAATCAAGAAATTCTGTAATATGGGCATTTTCTACATAACGAACTCTCGTATAATATTTTGTTTCAGAACCACCTTCTGGTTTAATTGTCACCTTTAACGTATAGTCTTTATGCAAAACTAACTTTTTCTTCCACTGGATCGTTGCTAGCTTTCCACCTTTTTTCTTTTCGAAAGTTTTTATACGTCCTTTTTGAATCACTTCATTTCCATTGGTATTTTGCAATTCATATTTTACAGACATAATCCTGTTCTCATATTCTTTTATAAAGAAAGAAAAGGTTGTATTGGACTCTACTGGTGTTAATGTATCCTTTACTAATGTTTCATCCATATTTCCAGTATATCCATGCAACTCGTTCATAGTATGCTCCCCAGCTCTCATATAAAGAATAGGGAGTGTTGCCTGATTCATCTCGGCTGACATCTCTGTTTTCCCTGCTGTTGATGTATAATTAAAATAAAAGAGTGACTCTCCAAATACCATGACAAAGACAAGTAATCGGATAATCGTTTTTTTCATCATAACATTATCCCATCCTTCCATAGCCCTTCTAATGTAGGTTCTACCCCAAGAAATGCTCGCAATCGTTCATATTCTTCTCGATTATTTGCTCTCTTTCCTGTCTTAACTGCACGAATTAATAAATTTTTTGGAGTATGTTCTATATCGATAAACTCTAAGATCTGTGTTCGATATCCTACCATTTCTAATAACTGTGCACGAAGCCCATCGGTTGCCAATGCACAAAATCTCTCTCTTAATAATCCATACTGCATAATCGGCTCTAAAATTTCATTATGCATCTGTCCATTTAATTCATGTTGACAACATGGAACAGATAAAATAACCGAAGCTCCCCAACGAACTGCTTTATCAATGGCGAAATCCGTTGCTGTATCACAAGCATGGAGTGTCACTACCATATCTACATGAGAAACTTTCTCAAAAGACTCAATATCTCCTTGTAAAAATTCTAACTTCTCATATCCATATCGATCTCTTAACTGATTACAGTATGCTATCACATCTTCCTTTAAATCTAGCCCTATAATTCGAATATCATATCCTTTCATAATAGCTAAGTAATAATACATCGCAAACGTTAAGTAAGACTTTCCACAGCCAAAATCGATAATACTCACTTCTCTATCCTTTGGTAAATTTGGAAGAATATCTTCAATAAACTCTAAAAAACGATTGATCTGCTTAAACTTATCATACTTAGCATGTACAATTTTTCCTTCCTTGGTCATAACGCCAAGATCAACTAGAAACTCAACTGGTGTTCCACTTTTTATAATATATTCCTTTGTCCGATTATGGGATAACGATTGTTTTTTCTCATTATACTCATTTTTAATCTTAATCGTTGCCTTTCCCTTTTTGCTCACTAGCGCATGAATCGTGCGTGTCTCACTTGTTAATTCTAATTGTTTAAAAGAATCCTTTAACCATTCCTCTATTTTTTCAATCAATGGTTCTTTTTCATAATTCGTATGAATTTCTTTTTTTCCTACTGTAACAGATGCTTGAAAATAAAGTTTGTCCTTCATAAAAACTGGACGAATTTTTACTTTTTTCACTTCATCTTTCTTTCTTTGATTACTAATAATGATCTGATTTAAATTCTGATTCAGTTCTTCTCGAATAACAGATTTTAAATGTTCCATAAGTACTCCATTTCCTGAGAAATCTTATGTTTCTCACTAAATTTTATTTCTAGGAGATGGGCTTACCCATCTCCTCTATTCTTTTTCTTATTCTTTCTTCCGTTTCCTTCTTCTCCTAATTCGAAGAAAATAATTGATTGCGCCGACAATATCTCATCCTTCTTCTGTGCATTTCATCACAAAGCATGACAAAAAGAAGCTCTTTTTCCATAGATTCCTTCATCTGCTCCATGCTCATTTGTGTCGGTGCAAATAAAAATGGTTCTTCTTTTTTCATTCCTACTTGTTTCATTTCTTCATACATGCGATCCACCAATTGATACATGGTCTCTTTATCTGGCACAGAAATTAACATAGGACTATTTTCATATTCCATTTGATCACAAGTTTCACATAAAATAGATACCATATCTTTTGCTTTCTTAGGATAACAGCTTCTTAAATATCTCATATCCTGTTCGCATTTCTTTTCATCTTCCACAACCATTTCTGGATTCCACTGTCCCATTTTTAACCAATTATCCATTTGATCCATAGATATCTCTCTTCTTTATTTCGTTACTACTATTTTATGCAAATATCCGATTTCAGTGATTCTATTTTCATAAACTTTTGCCCTTCAAAAGTTCTATATACTCTCTTATTATATACTATTTCATTTTAATTGAGAAGTTCTGTTTTCTTACCTTTCTTTTTACCTCACCACATATCCATACGAAATGGAATTTCCTATCATATAAAAAAAGAGAAAGGATAAGGATTATGTTGCTTTCAAAAAATTGTCGCAAACAATCCTTTCCTTTCTCTTCGCTCTATTTAATCAAGACTATGCAAATATTCTATGATTTCAGATAACGATATGTCTTCTTTATTCTCTAATTTTTCTGGAGCATTTAGATTGTATGAGCCTTGTAAGATCTTTAATAAGCTCGCATACGAATTTTCATATGT
The DNA here is from genome assembly GCA_017694765.1 of Candidatus Scybalomonas excrementavium. Taxonomy (GTDB): domain Bacteria; phylum Bacillota; class Clostridia; order Lachnospirales; family Lachnospiraceae; genus Scybalomonas; species Scybalomonas excrementavium. The sequence goes on along the minus strand of JADIML010000073.1, from coordinate 1,976 downwards.
TTCTGTTGCAAATAAATAACTTTCTCCTAGTCCAATTGTTTTCTCATCCTCCATATTAAACACCCATGTAACGCCTCCAAACAGTATAAGACTTTCATTATCATTGATGCCTCTTTTCTTTTATAATCCAATCAATTTGCTAAAATTTTTGCCAATTCTATCATTCTTTCGACTTCTTTTCTATCAACTCCACAAGTCTTTGCAATTTCTTCTACTTCTTTTCCTTCCTTTAACATTTTAAACATCACTTCTGTTAAATGAATTCCCTCTACAATTCCTTCTGCACGACCCTCTGCACGACCTTCTGCACGACCTTCTGCCAAGCCTTGCTCCCTGCCTTCTTCTGCTGCTGCTTCCATGTACATTCTTCTCACATCTTCCACTGTATATTCCTGAAATAACATACTAGACACCTCACTTTCATGTCGTACTAAATACTCTGTTAAAACCCCATGTTCCATACAAGCTTTCACTGCCTTTTGAATTGATTGTGCTAAATCATATCCTTGTTTTTTGAATCCTTTAATTTCTTGAAGCAAGGCGCTATAACCACTGAGTGAACTCGATTTCTCCTTAATTTCAAGTTCTTTATTTATGTTATAGCACGTTACCTCAACTTCTATGGGAGCTTTTGTTGAAAAAGAATCTGATAATCGCAATATTTCGACTGATGGTCGTTCTTCTTCTCCTGTATAAATAACGAAAAACTCTGGTGTTGGTAGTTTTACAATTTTCCTACCATATACATTATAGCTCTCATTGCCAAATTCTCCTCGAAGAAATTTATTATATTCTTCGGCTATATAAAGTAACATTCTAACTGGCATATTAGGATTGATGGTTGCTTGGTGTTCAATTAATACAATTAAACGATTATCCTTTGTCAAAAATGCTAAATCATTATAGCGCTCACAGAACAAAAGCTGCTTTAATGTAACATTCATAATATCTTCTTTCTGATACACCGTACCACATAAAGCATTGACAAGTTCTACTGCGTATTCTTCTCTTCCAAATAGATCAACAAATACACTATCTTGGTATTTTTTATTTGCCTTTTTATCCATTGTAACTTTCCCCCTTTTCCTACTTTTATTATACAGTTTCTCCAAATAAAATACAATTATAATTCGATATGGAATCATGTAAATTTCTCTTTGGATATCAAAATAATTGTGATATTACCTTATAAATTATTTTTTCTTTACAGGATCTTACGCAATGTATGACTAGAAACATATTGTATTTTATTCTATGATAAATGTATGAATCAATAGCTTCCCTCTTTTGCTCAAAACTATCCTATGGTATAGTTAAAGTAAGAAATTTTTTATCCAACAAAATAACTAGAAAGGATCTATCACTATGGAAAAAATTACAAGTTTTACTATCGATCATTTACAATTAGAACCCGGTGTCTATGTTTCAAGAAAAGATACAGTAGGTGCAGAAACTATTACAACTTTTGATCTTCGTATGACAGCACCAAATAAAGAACCTGTTATGAATACAGCAGAAATGCACACCATAGAACATTTAGCAGCTACTTATTTAAGAAACCATGAAGTTTTTGGTGAGAAGACCATTTACTTTGGACCAATGGGGTGCCGTACTGGATTTTATTTACTTTTAGCAGGCGATTTAACATCTAAAGATATCATTCCTCTTTTAATATCTATGTTTGAATTTATTCGAGATTTTAAAGATGAAGTTCCAGGTGCCTCTGCCAAAGACTGTGGGAATTATCTCGATATGAATCTTCCAATGGCAAACTGGCTTGCTAATCGTTATTTAGAAAATACTCTTTATTCCATTGATGATGCTCACCTTGTATATCCAGAATAATTTATACATATAATAAAATATGCTCCCTCCTAAGTGACAGGTTCTTGTTACTTTACTTGTCTACCTAGAAAGGAGCATATCAATTTCGTGGGCACCCCCTTTTTATTTTCTTTCAACTTTTTGACTCAATG
>JADIML010000072.1 GCA_017694765.1 Candidatus Scybalomonas excrementavium | reverse complement strand
CATGAGAATTTTAATTGCAGAAGATGAAAAAGATTTAAATGCTGTATTAAAAAAACGATTAGAGTCACAAGCCTATACGGTAGATAGTTGTTTTGATGGAGAAGAAGCTCTTCTTTATTTAGAAGGAGCTGATTATGATGCTGTTATCTTAGATATTATGATGCCAAAGAAAAATGGCTTAGAAGTACTAAAATCAATACGCATGAATAAAAATCCAGTTCCAGTATTACTATTAACAGCCAAAGATACGGTGGAGGATCGTGTGATGGGGCTTGATCTTGGAGCCGATGATTATTTAGTAAAGCCATTTGCATTTGAAGAATTGCTTGCTAGAATTCGAGTTATGCTTCGAAAGAAAGCAGAAGTAAAAGATAATTGTTGTACCATTGCTGATCTAAAAGTATATTTAGATTCCCATCGAGTTTTTCGAGGAGATGTAGAGATTACCCTATCCAATAAAGAATTTGCAGTGTTACGCTATTTAATTATGAATAAAGGTACTGTGTTATCAAGAGAGCGAATTGAACAACATATCTGGAACTATGATTATGTAGGAGGCTCTAATGTAATCGATGTTTATATTCGGTATTTAAGAAAAAAAATTGATAGTGGATTTGAACCAAAATTAATTCATACAGTACGTGGTGCAGGATATGTTTTGAAAGAAGAGGAAATGAAGTAACATGAAAAGGCTTTATAAAGAGCTATCGGTAAAAGTAAAACTAACATTGTTGTATACAACTTTTATGATACTTACAAGTATTGCATCCCTTACAATTTTATTATCGATTAGTAGTAGTCAGATTGTGACAAGTGTGCAAAATCGTTTAGAGCAACAAGTCATAAAAAGTTTTCAGCATATAGAATGGGACGATGGAGAATTAGAAATCGATTCGGATATTATGGATATTGAAAATGGCATATATATATCTGTTTATCAAGAAAATGGTCAGTTGTTATATGGGAAAATTCCGTATGATTTTAATTTTTCTGTACAAAGTAAAGAAGGTGTCATGCAGACTCTTGAACAGAATGGAGTAAAATGGTACGTATTTGATAGTAGTGCTCAAATTGAGTATTATGGAAAGATTTTAATTCGAGGAATTGTATCTGTTACAAAAGCAGAGGAAAGTTTGAATGTTTTGATTCATACTTCTTTTATTTTATTACCATTGTTATTGCTTGTTACTATTTTTGTTGGTTATCGTTTTACAAGTCATGCATTAAAACCAGTAGATGACATGACAAAATCAGTCCAAGACATTTGTGAGAAAAAAGATTTATCAAAAAGAATTGTATTAGATGCAGGAAATGATGAAATTCATCGACTCGGTAAACTGCTGAATCAAATGTTAGAGCAATTAGAACAAGCATTTAAACGAGAAAAGCAGTTTACATCAGATGTTTCCCATGAACTTAGAACTCCAATCTCTGTTATTTTATCCCATTGTGAACTGTTATTAGAACGAGATACGTTACAAGGAGAAGAGAGGAAAGAAGTCGAAGTTATTTTTAGAAAAACGAATAATATGGCACAATTAGTTTCTCAGATCTTAATGTTATCAAGAGCCGATCGTAATAAAATACCAGTACAGTTTGAAGAAATACCACTAAGTGAGCTCGTTGAGATGGTTGTAGAAGAACAAGAACAATTTTCAGAGAAAAAAGGTATTACAATTACAATGGATATACAACCAGATATTTTTGTACAAGCAGATGAAACATTAATGATTCGGCTTTTTAGTAACCTCATTGAAAATGCAATTTCTTATGGGAAAGAAAATGGAACAATTATTGTAAGGCTATATGAAGATGAAACGCAATGGACAGGGCAGATAGAAGATAACGGCATTGGGATTCCAAAGGAACATCTTGAAAAAATTTGGGAGAGATTTTATCGGGTCGATCCAGCAAGGAGTGAAGGGCAAAACTCTTCTTCAGGGCTTGGACTTTCTATGGTGCAGTGGATTGTAAAAGTACATAATGGAACTATTTTTGTATCCAGTGAAGAAGGAATAGGTACATGCTTTACGTTTCATATTCCAAAAAGAGATCAAAAAAAGGAAACGTTTTAATGCTTTTTTAATTTTTTGGTTCTATAATAAAACTATCGCAAGAAAAGATAAGAAAGCTAAAAATAATTTATGATAGTAAATCAACTTGCATAATAGGATAGAATATTTGGGATAATAATAAAAATGAAAGGAGATTCCATTATGAAGAAGAAAGTAATTACAATTCTCGGAGTCATGACAATAGGAGGTTTACTTGTAACTGGATGTACAGGACAAAACAATACTTCAACACAGGAAAATACTGTTATAACTACACAAGCAGATATGATAGATAATACAGCGAATGTGGGAGAAGGTACAACGAATTCTACAACAAATCAAGGAAATAATCAGCAAAGTGGTGGAAAGATTACAGCAGAAAGAGCGCAGGAAATAGCATTAGAACATGCAGGAGTAAAAGAAAAAGATGTGTTATCGATTCAAACGAAACAAGACATTGATGATGGAAATGCTTTATATGAAATAGAATTTTATACAGCTAATAAAAAGTATGAATACGATATTAAAATGGATGATGGAAGCGTGTTAAAAGTTGATTTTGAAGCTGTTCAAAATGCAAATAATGGTAATGGAGCTAACAATCCAATCACAGAAAAAGAAGCAACAGACATTGTATTAAAGAAAGTCAATGGAGCAACAAAAGATATGGTAGTTCTTCATCAAGATATGGATGATGGAATGTTATTATATGAAGGAAAATTGCTTTATAATGGAACGGAGTATGAGTTTGAAATCAATGCTTATACAGGGGATATTATAAAATGGGAGCAAGAAGCCTTTCATTAAAAGAGAATAGAAAAGATAAATATAAGGATAGATAAGGGATACGAAATACAAGAAAGGATTTCGTATCCTTTTTTCATACATAGGATTGACTAGGAATAAAATAACTGTTATAAGTGATAGGCAAGATATACTATGAGGTGATGAAACATGAAAATCAAACAAGTAGGAACAAAATATAGAGAGCTTATTTTATTATTATTCTATGGAGTAGTAATTGGAGGAAGCGTTGGTGTTCTTGATGCCATTTTTGGAATGGTATTATTAAATATTACAAGTTTTCGAGAAGAACATGTGGGATGGCTTTTACCTTTTTTAGGAGCAGTAGGGATTTTTATTGTATTTCTCTATGAACGATATGGACAAGAGAGTAAGAAAGGAATGAGTCTTGTATTTGAAGTAGGGCATGGACAAAGAGAGCAGATACCACTTCAGCTTATTCCACTTGTTGTGATCAGTACATGGGCGACCCATCTATTTGGAGGAAGTGCAGGAAGAGAGGGAGTCGCAGTTCAGATTGGAGCGACTTGTTCTCAATGGATTGGAAGGACTATATTTCGAAAAAAAGGTACTAATATTTTTCTAGTTGCAGGAATTGCAGCTGGATTTTCTGGTTTATTTGGGACACCAATAGCAGCCATTTTATTTGCAATGGAAGTGCTTGTAACAGGAGCATTACAATATGAAGCACTTTTATTAGCAATAAGTGCATCTTTTATGGCAAGTACTACGACTGCTTTCTTAGGATTGGAACGATTTCACGTGAACCTTTCTACGGATATATCACTTACAGGAAAGACATTTTGTATCTTACTTGTATTAGGTCTTGTATTCGGATTCGTTGGTTTCTTATTTTCTTATTGTCTTAGTAAAGCAAAGGAAAAGGGAAAACAATGGATTGTAGATGATAGCAAGAGAATTGCGATTGGTGGAGTTTTGCTTAGTGTTATATTGCTTCTCTTGCACCAAGGAAGGTATAGTGGTCTTGGAACAAATTTAATCCAAGCTTCATTTGATGGGACAACGATTTATTGGTATGATTGGATTTTAAAATTAGGGCTGACGGTTATAACATTAGCGGTAGGATTTCAAGGGGGAGAAGTAACTCCATTGTTTTCCATTGGTGCAAGTCTTGGTATCATCATAGCACCATTTTTGGGAATCCCTACTACTTTAGGAGCAGCACTTGGATATGTAGCAGTATTTGGAAGTGCTACTAACACTTTTTTAGCACCAGTTTTCATTGGTGCAGAAGTATTTGGATATGAGTATATACCATATTTCTTTATTGTGTGTGCTATGGCATATGGAATCAATGGAAATCATTCTATTTATCCATTACAAAAACAAATATATTAGACAAAAAGATGAAGAGAATAAAATAAATTGCAAAGGACAGGAAAAGGAAAATGAGACATCGAGTGGCGAAAAAAGAAGATTTAGAACAGTTGCTAGCAATTGTAGAGGAAGCAAGAGAGTATATGAAAGAGCAAGGTTTTCAACAGTGGAATGATACTTATCCAAGAGCTGAGCATATTTTAGTCGATATTGAGAAAGAAGAATGTTATGTATGGGAAGAAGAAGGCGTTGTTGTTGGAATGACTTCTCTTAGCTTTGATGGAGAAAGTGTTTATGATACAATTGAAGGAAAATGGAATACGGAAGAACCATATGGAGCGCTCCATCGTTTTGCAGTATCAAAACAAGCAAGGGGGAGAGGCATTGCATCGAAACTGTTGGCTTTAGGAGAACAGATTTGTATGGAACAAGGGTATAAAGGAATTCGTGTAGATACCCATAGAGAAAATAAGGTCATGCAACGTTTTCTAGAAAAACATGGATATATAGCATGTGGAATTGTTTATTATGAAGAAAAATTAGGAGATCCATCTCGAATTGCTTATGATAAATGTCTT
>JADIML010000071.1 GCA_017694765.1 Candidatus Scybalomonas excrementavium | reverse complement strand
AAGTATTTGAACAAATGGAACAAGAGTGTAATACACTTCATGAAAATATATCCCTATTTCTCAATCGTATTGATACAAGTTGGGCATTTCGAAGATATTTTTCACATCAAAACGAGATGGATGATTTCTTACGGTTTCGAACGATTTATCAAATGAAACAAGATTTAAAAAAAGCATTGCCGTCTAATTTGGAGGAAATGAGTTTATTGGTTCTCAATCAAGACGGAGATAGTTTTCTCAATCAAGATGAACGCCTTGTTACTTCGGAACAAGAAATTCTTGCGAGTTCTATTACAAAACGGGCTTTTGAGAGAAAAAATACAATGGTATATGAATATAGAAATCATGGATTTACCTCTTCCACACAGCATACAAATGTACTACTTGCTTCTAAAGTTTTATATGATTCTACGACAAAAAAATCATATGCCATTGTCTATATTAGTATAAAAGAACAGGATATTTTAAAATTTTATCGTTCTTTTGTGTCGAAATATTCCCATTTTTATTTAGTCGATCAAGATAATCGAATTGTTTTATCGGATCAAAGGGAAGAAATAGATTCGATATGGGCGTTAAAAAAGAAGCAAGAAAGTGATAGCGATATTCGAAGTTTAGAAGAAAAAGACGGAAAAAAAGTCATCCTACTTGGAAAGGAACTACCATATTATCAATGGACATTATATGGTGTCATTGATACCGGACAAGTATTAGAGAAATTATATGATATTCCAAGTTTAACGCTGATTGCCAGTGGAATTGGTGGAATTGTCGTATGTATTGTTTTTTCGATTATGAAACAAACAACAAAACCACTTTCGTTACTCATACAAAAAATGTCAGTGGCAAGAGAAAGTGGATTTCGACAAACACTACCCATATCCGGTTCTAGAGAAGTACAACAGCTTACTATGACATATAATGCTATGTTAGAAGATATTGAAGGATATATTATACAACTATTAAAAGTACAAAAGGAAAAGAGAAAAGCAGAAATCCATGCCTTACAAATGCAAATCAATCCACACTATATCTATAACACATTAACAAGTATTAAGTGGTTGATTTGGCAAGGAGATACAAAGAAATCAGTGCAAGCATTAGATGCTTTTATTCTCCTGCTAAGAAATACGATAGGAAACGAAGATGAATTTATTCTCTTATCAAAAGAAATAGAAAATTTGCAAAATTATGTGCTAATTAATCAGATTCGTTATGGGAATCAAATAGATGTACAGTATGAAATAGAAGACACTTGTAAAAACTATGATGTGCCTAAATTAATGTTACAGCCCTTTGTAGAAAATGCGTTTTTTCATGGGTATCCATCTGGGCAAACAGGTACGATTACGATACAAGCCAAGGTGGAAAATCAAATGCTTGTTATAAAAGTTATCGATGATGGAGTTGGTATGTCCAAAGAAACATTAAAAAAAGTATATACAAAAGAAGAAAAAGGGGAACATTTTACAGGAATCGGAATCCATAATGTAGATGATAGATTACGGCTACTTTATGGCGAGGATTGTGGAATCCGAATAGAAAGTAAAGAACAAGAAGGGACAACGATTTCTATTCAAATGCCAGTAATCTATCGTGGGAGTGAAAAGAAAGAGTTAAACAAGTTGTTTTAACTAAGTTATATTTTTATATGAAAACTATTTCAATTTTGGTATGACAATCAAACGTTCATACGTCTTTTAGCCAAGCATGAATGGATTTATTTATTAGAGAATAAAAGCATTATGAAAAGCTGATCCAAATAGTTATAGGATTGACTTTAGAATTGAAGGCTTTTTTCATGTATGAATAAATTGGGTAATCAATGGATATAAGGACTCTTAAGAACAAATAGTTCAGATTATTCGTCAAAATAATGTGATATCATAAAAGAGATTATTATAAATAAGGTGAGACTACACAAGAGAAATGTGTAACCTCACCTTTTATCATATAGAAATAAAGAATTATGAAAGAGTAATATTAGGCATTTATTTATAAAGTCTTTTTTTATAAAAATATATCATTATTTAAAATAATAAAATTAGTTTACAGGAGTAGCATTTTTTGCTTCTTCTGGAATTTCAAAATCATCTACAGCATTGATCTTATCATAAGTTACACTAAGTTTTGCTGTGCTTACTTCCATAGTGATATCCGCTCCATTTTCTCCAGAGAGTTTCTCCATCATTTTGCTCATCATATCAGTCATATCTTCTTCGACTTTTACAAGTTCATTATCATCAGTAACCCAAAGTGTTATTTTTAATCCACCCATATCAGAGAGCATATTTTTAAGCATATCAGCATCAGAGCCAACAGTACCTGTTAAAGATTGAAGAAGTCCAGTTTCATTAACCATGTCTTCTAAGGCTTCACCAGAAACTTCACCTTCGATTTTTGTTGTTTGTTTTCCATTTACTTCTTCAGTTCCAACTTCTTTTGCGTTAGAGAAGCCTTTTAAATAGGCATTGGCACTTTGTTTTGCATCATATTGAGCGATTAAATCAGCAGATAATTCAGTAGAAGTCCAAGCATTATCTATTCCAGAATATACCATATATTTTCCGTCTACTTCTTCGATATAACTTTGAACAGTTTGAGAACCAAGTTCTCCCATATCCACAGTCATGTCAGATTTTGCTTTCAGTGGATCTTGAAGCATAGAAGTTACACCAGATGTTTTCATTGTAAAATCAAAAGATTCGCCATCTTCTGTTGCTTTTAGAGCCATATCCATGTCCATTGACATTTCAAGGCTTTTTACTTCTTGCATTTTTGTCTGGACACTTGCAATTCTCTCTTGAACAGAAGCACCACTTTCTGTTTTAGCATGATTGCCTGTAGAATTTCCACATGCTACAGCAGAAAATGTTAAAACACCTGTTAATAAAATAGCACTTAGTTTTTTTAATTTTCTCATATTTTTCTCTCCTTCAAGTAAAATATATCATAAAGTTTTCTAAAATCCTTTCTTTGTCTTTGCGTAAAAAGAAAAGGATTTTTAGCATGAAAAAATACATTTTTGACAGAGAAGTATCAAAAATGCACAAGATTAAGTGATTACGAATAGCTTCGTCTGAACATATTTTAACATACGAACATGATAAATACTATGGCGTTTCTGTAGAATTATGATTTTTTTTGGAAAAGATGAGAAAAGGAAGAAGGAACAAGATTATCTTGATAAAACAGTTGCATTCTCTATATATAGATGTTAGAATTTCAATACAAAAGTAAGATATGATGATAGCAATCATACAGTATTTATAAGGAAAAAATAATGATCGCATAAAAACATACGATGTGTGAAGAATGTACAAAGTACATGTTGTTCTGATAGTATTAAGAATATCGGTATATTTAACTATGGGATACATGGATGAGACTTAGAAAAATAGAATAGATAAGAAAGAGGTAATAACATGTGGATAGCAGATGGATGGAAGGACTATGAGGTAATTGATTCCTCTAACGGAGAAAAATTAGAACGCTGGGGAGATTATATTCTCGTTCGTCCAGACCCACAAGTGATTTGGGATACAGAGAAAAAGGATAAACGTTGGAGAAAGATGAATGGTCATTACCATAGAAGCAATAAAGGTGGTGGAGAATGGGAATTTTTCGATCTTCCAAAACAATGGCAGATTCATTATAAAGAATTGACTTTTAATTTGCAGCCATTTAGTTTTAAACATACAGGACTTTTTCCAGAACAGGCAACGAACTGGGATTGGTTTTCTAATAAAATAAAAAAAGCAAACCGTCCAATTAAAGTATTAAATTTATTTGCCTATACAGGAGGGGCAACCATTGCAGCAGCAGCGGCAGGAGCTTCTGTTACTCATGTGGATGCTTCCAAAGGAATGGTGACATGGGCAAAAGAAAATGCCAAATCTTCAGGATTAGAAGATGCACCAATTCGTTGGCTTGTCGATGATTGTGTAAAATTTGTAGAAAGAGAAATTCGTCGTGGAAATAAATATGATGGAATTATTATGGATCCTCCATCTTATGGGAGAGGACCAAAAGGAGAAATTTGGAAAATAGAGGAGAAGATTCATCCATTCGTGCAGTTATGTACACAGATTCTTTCAGATGATCCATTATTTTTCTTAATTAATTCCTATACAACAGGATTACAGCCAGCAGTACTTTCTTATATGATGAATGTGGAAATTGTTAAGAAATTCGGTGGAAATGTAGAAGCAGGTGAGATTGGACTTCCGGTTTCTTCAAATGGTTTAGTTCTTCCTTGTGGAGCATCTGGACGTTGGGAGAAATAAACCACTAGCATTTTGGATAGAAAGGGAGTGAGAGGATGGACAAAAGAGTAGAAAAAATCTTCTTTTGTTTCTTTTTCGCTATATTCGTATCAATGCTGATAGGTCCTAAAAATGTGTCTGCCGATACAAATACGACGATTCAAGGTCCAAGTGTTCAAAATATAAAAGTAGCAAACATTAAAGTGAATGCACCACAGCTTAAGTTTATAGAAGGAACGAGCCAGAAATTATATTATCAAGTATTACCAGTCAATGCAGAAAATGCAAAAGTAACATTTTCTACTTCCGATAAAAACGTAGTTTCTGTAGATAGTAAAGGTGTTATGAAAGGTTTAACACCAGGAAGAGCTGTTATTACAATTGCTAGTACAGATGGAAGTGGAGTGAGAACAAGAGTGGTCATCGATGTTGCGAAAAAAGTATCAAAAGTAAAGACAGTTGCCCATAGAGGAATTGTAACAGAAGCCCCAGAAAATACAATGGCAGCTTTTAAAGCTGCTGCTGAAAAAGGTTTTTGGGGAATTGAATTTGATGTGCAGTCTACAAAAGATCATCAATTTATTGTTATGCACGATTCTGATTTAGCACGTATGACAAATGGAACAGGTTATGTGAAAGATTATAGAAGATGGGAATTAAGACGATATCGAATTGATAGTGGTACCAATTTAGAGAAGTTACCAATACAGAGAATCCCAGATTTGCCAGAAGTTTTAAAATTATGTCAAAGCTATAATGTTACGCCAGTGATAGAATTAAAAGAAGTACAGCTAATGGAACTTCCTTATTTAATAGAACTGTTACAAAAGTACGAGATGGAAGATAAAGTCGTCATTATTTCTTTTAAGTTAGAATTGTTAGAGTGGCTTCGAAATCATTCGGAACAATTACAACTACAATGGATTGAAAAGAAAATGTCAACGGATCATATTAACCAATGCAGTCGTTTAAACATCGACATTGATACAAAATTTTACAGCTTAACAAAACCAAAAGTAGACTATGCGCACAGTAGAAATGTATTAGTAAACTGTTGGACCATTTTAAACGATAAGGACTATCAGAAAATGGTATCTTTTGGGGTGGATTTTATTACAATGGATATGATACCACCAGCGTTAAGATAATGATTAGATCCGTAACTATTCGTAAGGTTGCTAGTGGAAAATATTTTGCTTCCATTCTAGTAGATAGTAAAGAAACTGATTTTTGTGTTACATCTGATGATATGTTTTATGGGAAGCCGAAACATCTTAGAGAGAATGAGAAGAAATTAGTAAAAGCAATCTCATAAGCTAGTTGGTTGGAATGACGTAGAATGTTAGAGTATAAAGTGAAGTGATATGTAGTTCACTTAGTAGTATTCTAGAATAGTATAATAGTATTGTAAATTCTCTAGCTTTCGCTATGGGAATCTTTTATAAGAAATTAAAATATGGTGAAAATACTAGCTGAGTTTTATACGAGATTTGTTTTCCTTTGTATAGAACTCAGCTATATTTATAGGGGGATAGAGGAATGAAAATCCGTATTATTGGAAACAGTGGTAGTGGAAAAAGCTATTGGGCAAAGAAATTATCGAAGGAATATAATATAAGACATTATGATTTA